>DATJGQ010000767.1:0-5763 GCA_035494815.1 Gemmataceae bacterium | reverse complement strand
CCACGTCGCGCTTACGCCGCGACGCTCGCCTCATCTTGTCATGCCTTCTCTTGCTCGCGCCGCCTGGGCCGACTTCCGCCGCACGGCGGGGCCGCTGCTCGCCTACACGATCATCGTCAAACTGCTGGTCGCACCGCTCGTCGTCCCGGCGACCGGCTGGCTCCTGGCGGCATTGGTCGCGACCAGCGGCCGCACCGCCGTCAGCAACACTGATATCGTCTACTTTCTCGCCACGCCGCTCGGCTGGCTCGTCGCCGCACTGGCGGGCATCGCGGCCTTGTCGGGGGCGTTGCTCGAACATACGGGCGCGTTGGCTCTGATCGCGCTCAAATTCACAGGCCGTCGGGTGACAGTCCGCAGAGCGATCGTCGCCGTGCTGGCGGGGATTCTCCGCGTCTTGCGACTCGGGGCGGTGCAGCTCGGCGTCCTGGTCCTCGTGTTCACGCCGTTCGTCGTCCTCGCGGGTCTGACCTATCTGGCGCTGGTTACGCGCAACGACATCAATTACTACTTGAGCGACCGGCCGCCCGCGTTTTGGGCGGCCGCGGGCGTCGCGGCAGTGCTCACCGTGGGCGCGCTCGCGACCGCCGCGATCCTGTACGTCCGCTGGGCCCTGGCCCTGCCGATCCTGATCTTCGAGCGCCTGCCGACGTTGGCCGCACTCCGCGCGAGCGCCGCGCGCACTCGCGGCTCGCAGTGGCGGATCGGCGTCGTGCTGATCGGATGGAACGTCCTCGGCGCCGTCGTCGGCGCGGCCGCGGTGTTCGGATTTCACAAGCTGGCCGGCATCGTCTTGAGCGGCGCCGGCCGGTCGCCCGTCGCGCTGATCCCGACGGTCGCGGGGCTGCTCGCGCTGCATGGCGTGCTCACCGGCGGGCTGGCGGTCGCGTTCGTGATCGGCCACTGCCTGCTGCTGTGGCGGCTCTATCGGGAGCACGGCGGCCGACTGGAGCCGGTAGCGGACGTAATCGAGCCGCCCGAGACTGACAGGTTTTCGCGTTGGACGGTTCGCATGATCGTCGGCGGGTCGCTCGCCGCGGCGCTGGCGGCGGTCCTCCTCAGTGTCGGACTGGTGCAGACGATGGGCCGGGCCGCGTCGTTCGAGGTCACGGGCCATCGTTGTCACCCGCGGGCGGCGCCCGAGAACTCCTTGAGTGCCCTGCGCGCCGCGATCGCCGCGGGCGCCGACTGGGCCGAACTCGATGTGCAACTGACGGCCGACGACGAAATCATCGTCCTGCACGACGCCGACTTTCGCCGCGTCGCGCGCGTTCCCCGCAAGCCGGGCGAGATGACGCTTGCCGAAGTGAAACGGCTCGACATCGGCAGCCCGTTCAGTACGGCCTTCGCCGGCGAACGGGTGCCGACGCTGGCCGAGATGATCGCCGCGGCGCGCGGCCGCATCAAACTGAACATCGAACTGAAGTTCTACGGCCGGGACCGCGCGCTCGCCGCGAAAGTCGCCGACCTGCTGCGGGCCGAGAAGTTCGAGGACGAGTGCGTCGTCGCCTCACTCACCTACGACGGGCTGCTGGCGACCAAACGGCAAAACCCGAAACTCCGGACCGCGGCGATCGTCACCGCCGCCGTCGGCGACCTCGGCAGGCTCGACGTCGATGCTTTGAGTATCAGTACCGCCCTGGCGACCGATAAGCTTTTGCGACAGGCCGCCCGGCTGGGGAAGGAAGTGATCGTCTGGACCGTGGACGACCCGGACGAAGCCGAACGGTTCGTCGAGCACGGCGTCCGCAACCTCATCACCAACGACCCGGACCGGATAGTGCGCTTTCGACGCGAGCGGGGAGAACTGACCGACGTGCAGCGACTGCTGTTGGCGGCACGGCACCTGCTGGGCGACGAGTAGCCGGCGCGGTTGGCGTTGGTCGGTTTGGGGCCGAACGGTATGATGCGACCGGTTCGGAGGGAGAATGATGTTGACGGTCGTGTCCGACGGGGAGCAGATGCTGACGCTCCCGCCCTGGGTGTTGGATTTTGACTCGTTTCTCCGGTGGTGCGACTCGGACGAGTTCCCCGAGGAGGGGCGGATCTGGTTCATCCGCGGCGGCGTGTGGGCGGACATGACGATGGAACAGGTCTTCTCGCACAATCAAGTTAAGGGTGAAATGACTCGCGCCCTGATGACCGTCGTCAAGATGACAAAGTCCGGCCGATTCTTTCCCGATGGCGTTCGCATCACCAACTTGCCCGCGGAGCTTTCGGGCGTTCCGGACGGCACGTACGTTTCATTCGATACGCTCAGGGCCGGTCGCGCCCGATACGTCGAGGGCAAGGGCAAAGACGCGGGCGGCTACACCCAGTTGGAAGGCATTCCGGATATCGCCATCGAAGTCGTCAGCCTGAGTTCCGTCGATAAAGACACCGAGTGGCTGCAAAAGGCCTATTGGGAGGTCGGCATCCCCGAGTACTGGCTGATTGACGCCCGACGACTGCCACTCACCTTTGACTTGTGCCGCCATTCGAGCAAGGGTTACACCGCCGCGCGGAAGTCGGGCGGCTGGGTCAAGTCGGCGGTGCTTGGCAAATCTTTCCGTCTGTCAGCTGCGACCAACGGACTTGGCCACCCCGATTACACTCTCGAAGTTCGCTGAGTCCTGTCGAGACTCCCCGTTCCACACACCGTCGGCCACCCTCAATTGCTGTCGCCCCCCCTCAGAGTTACACTACACTTGCTCGTCTCTGGACCCGCCTCATCCATGTCCGCCGCGGCCCGGCGGGGTGACCGCTTCCATGGCCATCCGGATCGCTCCCGGCGCTGAACCGATCCCCGGGTACCGGCTCCTCGAGCGGCTCGGGGGCGGCGGGTACGGCGAGGTCTGGAAGGCCGAGGCCCCCGGCGGGCTGCTCAAGGCGATCAAGATCGTCCACGGCGACCTAAGGGCCGTCGACCCGGCCAGCTCCCAGTTCGCGTTCCAGGAACTCAGCGCCCTCAAGCGCGTCCAGGCGATCCGCCACCCGTACCTGCTCTCGATCGACCGCTACGACCTGATCGGCGGCAAGCTCTACGTCGTCACCGAACTGGCCGACGGCAGTCTCTGGGACCGCTTCCGCGCGCGCAAAAAAGAAGGCGAGACCGGCATCGACCGCGACCTGCTCCTGCAATACATGCAGGAGGCGGCGGAAGTCCTCGACCTGATGCACACGCAGCACAACCTGCAGCACCTCGACATCAAGCCGCAGAACCTGTTCCTCGTCCACGACCACGTCAAGGTGGCTGACTTCGGCCTGGTCAGCGACCTGCAGGGGATCAACGCGATCACCACCGGCGGGTTGACCCCGATTTACGCCGCCCCGGAGACGTTCGACGGCATCCTGACCCGACACTGCGACCAGTACAGCCTGGCGGTGGTTTACCAGGAACTCCTGACCGGCACGCGACCGTTCCCGGGGGGCAGTGTCCAGGAGATAATTCTTCAGCATTTGCAAACCGACCCGGACGTTTCGGCGCTGCCGCCGAGCGACCGGACGGCCGTCGCCCGGGCGCTGGCCAAACGGCCGGAAGACCGTTTCCCGTCGTGTAAGTCGTTCGTGAAAGCGCTGCGCGGGGGAAGTCCGGCCGACAGCAGTGTGGTCGTACCGACGGCGTCCGCGGCGTCGCCGCCGCCCACGCAGCCGGCCCGCGACGGCGTGCTAGTGCCCGCGGTCGTCATCGGCATCGGCCAGGCGGGCCTCGCGGTGCTGCGGCGGCTGCGGCAAATCATGACCGAGCGTTTCGGACCGCCGGACTCGCTGCCGCACCTGCGGCTGTTCGCGGTCGACACCGACGCCGGCGCCGCGCAGGCCGCGCTCAACGGCCCGGGCGCCCTGACCGCCGCCGAAGTGTTGACCGCCCGGCTGAACCGCGCCGCACACTATCTGAAACCGCGGCCCGACGGCCGCAGCGTGACCGACACCTGGCTCCCGAGCGGCCTGTTGAACCGCATCCCGCGCGTGCCGGCCGCACAAGGGATCCGGGCGCTCGGCCGGCTGGCGTTCGCCGACCACTCCCGCGCCATCGCCGCCAAGATCGAGACGGACTTGCTCGCCGTCACCCGACCCGAAGCGCTCGCCCGCGCCGCCGGCCAGACGGGGCTGGGCGTCCGCAGCGAGCGGCCGCGCGTCGTCATCGTCGCCGGACTCGGCGGCGGCACCGGCGGCGGCATGTTCCTCGACCTCGCTTACCTCGTGCGCCAGAAGCTCCGCCGCAACGGCCACCCGCCCGACGTGTCCGGCGTGCTCATCCTGCCTCGGCCGGCCCGCGACAGCACCACCGCGAGCCAGGCCACGGCCAACGCCTGCGCGGGACTGACCGAGCTGCACCACTTCTCGTTGCCGGACACGAGCTACCAGTCGCACCTCGACGGTCCAGAAACGGCCGTCACGTCGCCGGAGGCGCCGTTCGATCGCACCATCGTCCTGCCACAGACCGCCGACGCCGCGGACCTGACCGGCGAACTGCTGACCCGCGAGCTGTTGACGCGCTTCGGCCGTGACCTCGACGCCCACCGGGCCGCCGAATCGGGCGCGGCCGGCCACGGACCGGCCGTCTATGTCCACACGTTCGGGCAGGTGCGATTCGCCGCCCCGCGGCGACCGCTGTTGGAACGCGCCGCCCGTCGGCTGGCGTTACGACTGCTGGACCGCTGGGGCTCCGCCGAAGCCAAGCGGCAACAACCGGCCGTGCTGCAATGGGTAACGGACCAGTGGAAGGTCCAGGAGTTGGGCCCGGAGCCACTCATCGCCCGGTTCAACAAGGTCTGCCAGGAGACACTCGGTCAACCCGCCGACACGGCCTTCGCCGCCGCGTTTAAGTCCACTTCACCCCGCTCGACGGTGATGACGCGGCTGGAGGAGGTGGTCGGCCGGGCGGACGGCCGCGGCGCGCCCGGCAAACTCGCCGACGTCGTCCGCCAGGCGGCCGCGCCGCTCGCCGACGAGTGGGGCCAACGCATGACGCAACTGGCCGTCTGCCTGATCGAGCAGCCGGCGTTCCGACTCGCGGGCGCCGAGATGGCGATGGCCATGTTGCGCGACGCCACCGAGCGGGCCCTCGCGCACACCGGCCCGCTCAGCGAAAACCTGTTGCGGAAGGCCGCGGCGGCGGCCGACCGCGTCCACGGTTTGCTGACCGTTCCACACACCCGACCGACCGCTCCGGCCGAGCTGTCGACGGCGCTGGAGGCGTTCCCGAAGTTGCGACTCCAAGGCCTCATCCTTCGGCAAGTCGCCGCGGTCTACGCCGCCCTGCGCGTCCAGCTGACTCACGCGCTGGACGAGATCGGCCTGTGCCGGCAGCACCTCTTGTCCCGCGCCCGCGCGTTGCGGACCGAGGACGAGCACGATCGCGTGACCGGGGCGGTGTCCGGCTATCTGTTGCCGCCGGGCTGCACGTCCATCGACGAGGCCGCCGATCAGCTGGTCGCCTCGGTCACGGTCGACGAACGGCGGGAGCTGGATCACCGGATTCAGGAGCATCTCGAGTCGGAGTTCGGCGGACTAGCGACGGCGTGTCTGACGCCGGACGGGCCGGTCAAACTCACGGCGCGAGTGCGGGAGGCGGCCGCCGCCGTGCTGGCCCCGCGCGCCGGCGAGGCCGACACCGCCGCGGCGTTCCTGGCCCACTTCGCCGGGGAGGAACCGGCCATGCGCGCGCTCGCCGACGCGCACACCGCCGCGGTTCCGCCGTTCGCCGCCGCCGGACTGCCGGAGTTGTCCGCGATCGCACTGCCGCCCGGCTCGTCGGCCGCGACGCTCCGCGACCTCGCC
>DATJGQ010000766.1:0-5746 GCA_035494815.1 Gemmataceae bacterium | reverse complement strand
CGCTGCTCGTGCCGCTGGCTTCCCTCGCGGGGACTCGCGCGGGGGCGCGGTTGCGGAAGAAGAAGACGGGGCCGTCGGTGATTGGTGTATAATGGTCGTATCGTGGATTCCGCGTCCTGGCGCGGAATGACAAACAAATTAACCGCGCAACATTATGGCCAAAGGGAATCACGCGCAGCAGAGGAACAAGAAGAAGCCCAAGAAGGAAAAGCCGAAGCCGCCGGCGGCTGCTCCGTCGGTCTGGAACAAATGAACGGCACCAACCGCGCGGACATCAAACCGGGCCTGGAGGTCGAGATCGTCCTCAAGCAGGACCAGCGGACCGGGAAACTGACCCGCGGCATCGTGCAGGACATCCTGACCAGCTCGCCGACGCATCCCCACGGGATCAAGGTGCGGCTGGAGGACGGCTCGGGCGGTCGGGTCGCGAACATCGTCGGGTGACGGTGTTCTTTTTTTCTGGATCCTGCGACTTCGCGCAGGATGACAAAGAAAAATGTCATTCCGCGCCGGGACGCGGAATCTCCCGCCTGTGGCGGGACCCCGCCGTCTTTGATGAGAGAGAAGTGGCGGGGCACGGCGGCGACCGACGTAACGTGGATCCCGGGTCCTGGCCCGGGATGACATGTAAAATTGTGCAATTTTCGTACAATGATATACTTGCTGCCGTATGGAAAAGACGCCGTTACATCTGCATTTCGCGGCCATCGGATTGTTCACCCTGTTGGTGGTGGGAGCCGGTTGTTTTTCAAGACCGGCCGCGGTGAACCCGCCGACGTCCGGGACGGGCTGCACCAAAGAAGCGAAAATGTGCCCTGATGGTTCCACCGTCGGCCGCGTGCCGCCGTCGTGCGAGTTCGCGCCCTGCAAGTCCGACGAGGTCGTCTGCCCCCAGGACCTCAAGGCCTGCCCAGGCGGCGTCTACGTGAACCGCTACCCGCCGAAGTGCGACTTCGCCGACTGTCCTCCCGAACACTGGGCGCCCGAACCGCCGCCCGTTGGCCCCACCTGCAAGAACGTCTGCGGCAACGGCAGCTGCGACGAGATCGTCTGCATGGCCGTCGGCTGCCCCTGCGCCGAGACCAAGGCGAGCTGCCCGCAGGACTGTCAATAAAAGACCAAAGAACAGAGAACAAAGAAAAAAAGACCAGAGATGAAAGACCAAAGACGTCCGTTTGTAACCGGGGACCTCGGCTACAGCGAGCGTCTTTTTTCTTTTGTCTTTGATCTTTCGGTCTCTGGTCTTTGTTCTCTGGTCTTTTATATAAGGCGGCCCACCTTGACAAACCAGCCTAAAAGTGGCTATGGTTGCGCAGCTATGGCCCAACGGAAGGTGCACTACAACATCCGCCACGTGAGCGCCGGGAAACCGGTCGCTTATTGTCATGCGGTCTGCGAGACGCATGAAGTGTCGCTGCATACTCGCGAGGTGACCTGCGATATCTGCTGCGATTTCATCGACAGCTTCGCGGTAGCCGTCGGCAAGAAGCCCGGCGTCGAGCGGACTTCGTCCGGACACTTCAACATCGCGCTGCTCATCGGCTTCATCGCCGTCGCCTCGGCCGCGTCCGCCTACCTCTGGCAGCGGTTCATGTGAAAGAAGGCGGCCCTCCGGGGCCGTTTTTTGTTTCCCTCTGTCATTCCGCGCCGGGTCGCGGAATCCACGATACCGCCGTGGATACCGCATCAAGTGCGGGATGACAGTGATGAAAAAACACCCCTCAAGCGAGGGGTGTTCCGTTTTACCGCCCCGAAGGGGCGGTGACGTAGAGCGGGTTCGACCAGGCCATGCGGGGGCCGGGGTCGCGGCGGACGCGGATGCGAACGTAGGTTTCGCTGCCGTCGACCGCGTAGCTCGCGGATCTGGCGTTCGGCACGGTCTTCACGACCTTGCCGCCGCTGGCGATGAACTCGATCCGGCTCGGGACGGGCACGGTCACCTCGATCACGGACTCATGGACGGTGATGGAGGTGATCCTTGCGCCGCTCGAGGAGTAGAAGTTGCCGGATTTCAGCGCGGCGATCACGTCGGGGAGCGTCAGCGCGTCGGCAAAGACGTCGGTCGACGCAACCATGCAATACGCCGCCCGAACGTCGTGGCAATCATCGACCGCGGTCATGTTCGTCCGGCGGCCGCGGGACAGCAGGTAGTCGATGCGCGGCTCGGCATTGCTGTTGTTCCACTCGTTGCTGTTGTTCCAGACCTCGATCGCGTCGTAGCCGCGAACGGCCAGCAGCGCGGCATCCGACCAGCAGGGGTTCTTCGGGTAGCTGCCCGGCCAGTCGGGATGGTTGATCTGGACGAACGAGCCTTCGCGGTTGGCCTGATCGATGACGTCCTGCGAGAGGCGGGCGCCCGGCGCGACCGTGGTGGCTCCGATGCGGTTCTCGTGCAGGCAGGTGTGATCGTTCTCCACGCCGGGGATGAACAGGATGCCCCGGACGCCGGGGTCCGGCGTGTTGAAGTCGTGGTCCGTGATCGCGGCGAAGTCGAAGCCGTGGTCGCGGTACGCGGCCATGACCGCGGCGGGGGACTGGCGTCCGTCCGAGTTGGTCGTGTGCGCGTGGAGCTGCCCTCTATATATATGGGCCTTGGGGCGGTAGGGCGACGTGATCGTGATGCCCGTGGCGGGCGCGACCGCGGCCTCTGACGGCGTCTCGTACGGCGTTGAGGCCGTACTGGATCCCGCGACTTCGCGCGGGATGACGGGTGAGGTAACGGGTCGGCGGCTCGAGTCGGTCACGCAGGCGAAGGCGACGAGCGTGGCGAACAAGGCCGCGGCGAAGATCTTGGCGAAAGAACGCATTGGCGGTTCCTCGTGCTGAAAGGTGCGACTGCCGAAACGGCAGGTTGGGGGCATTCAAGCATGAAAAGAGGAAAAGAGTAAAAGGGGGGCGCTCGATACGCGGACTCGCACGGGGTCGAGACTTGAGGTAAAATGGAACCATGCGTAAATTCCCGCCCGTCGCCATCCTGGTCTCCGCGGTCGTGGTCGTCGCTCTTGCGGCGGGCGTCTTCACGTTGCTGCCAAGCCGCGACAAGGGCACGGCCTGCACCATGGAAGCGCGGCTGTGCCCGGATGGGTCTTCCGTCGGCCGCAGCGGTCCGAATTGCGAATTCGCGGCCTGCCCGAACGGCGTGCCGGCCCCGATCCCGCGCCCGATACCGCCGCCGACCGCACCGCCGCCGCCACCGCTCCCTGGCTGCACCACGGATGCGGATTGCGCGCAGGGCGAAGCCTGCCTTGGTCTTGAAGGACAGGGGACCGTCGCGCCCAACGGCGGACCGTCGACCTACACCATCACGCGAGGCGAGTGCCGCAAGAAAGCGGGCGGCACCTGCACGACCGATGACGATTGTTTCTCCGGCCTGGTCTGCCACGCCCAGAAGTGCACCGAACCCCGCGACGGCTCCTGCAGCGGCCCCGGCGACACCAGCTGTCCGGCAGGCTACAACTGCGTCCAGGCTTGCGGGCCGCCGGTCGCGCAGATCAACGAGCCCGAACCGCCGTGGTACTGCGAAGTCGAAGAGCTGGCCCGGCGTCCCCGCAATTGTCCGATCTGTCTCGCCTCGAGCGTGATGATCGCGACGCCGTCCGGCGCCGTGAACGTGAAGGGTCTTCGCGAAGGGATGCTCGTGTGGACGACGGACGCGAACGGCGCGCGCATCGCCGCGCCGATCCTCGCCACGGGTCACGCGACCGCGCCGGCCGGCCACCGGGTCGTGCACCTCACGCTCGCCGACGGCCGCGAGACCTATGCCTCGCCCTCGCATCCGACCGCGGACGGCCGCACCATGGGAGACCTCGCGCCCGGCGACGCCTATGACGGCTCGACCGTCGCTGCCGCCGAACTCACGCCCTACGGCGACACCGCCACCTACGACCTGCTCCCGGCAGGCCCGACCGGCACCTACTGGGCCGACGGCATTCTGCTGGGCAGCACGTTGCGGAGAGAATAGAGAAAAGAATCGTCATCCTGCGCGAAGTCGCAGGATCCAGAAAAAACGGCCGATCGGCCGATAGTTTCTGGATTCCGCGACACGGCGCGGAATGACGGTTTTTTGGTTCATTAGACGTCGCGGGGGAGTTCGAAAAAAGCCCGAAAAAATGGTAAAATACGTCACTATGCTGCGCGTCCGGACACTTTATCGTGCATGGCCCGCCATCCTCGCGGCCTGGCTCGCGTTGGGTGGCCTCGTCCCGGCGGCGGCTGCGCAGGACCTGGGTCTCTCGGCGAGCGACCGGCCGGCGTCATCCTCGCAGTATGTCGATGGGGAAGTGCTCGTGAAATACCGGAAGACCAGGATCAACCTCGCGACCGCTTCGGGCCGGGCGTCCTCCGGAAATTTCGCCGCCATCCGCCAGCTGCAGAAGGTCGAGGACCTTCGCGGGGGAAACATCGCCAGGTTGAAGATCACGGACGGGAAATCCGTCGAACAGAAGGTCGCCGAACTCAAGAGGGATCCGCTCGTCGAGTACGCCGAGCCGAACTACCGGCGCGAACTGGCAGACATCCCGACCAACGACGCCAGCCGGGCGCAGCTTTGGGGCCTCGATAACACCGCGCAAACCGTCACCGTTGTCAGCAGTTCCACGCCGACGTACTCGGTGAACCCGGGTTTTGCGGATATGGACATCGACGGGCCCGAGGCCTGGGCGCTGAGCGAAGCCGGGACCTACACCGACGTCATCGTGGCCGTCATCGATACCGGCGTGGCCTACAATCACCCCGACCTGGCGGCTAACATGTGGGACGGCTCCGCCTGCAAGAATGAGAACGGCGTGGCCATCCAGGGCGGCTGCAACCACGGGTACGACTACGAGTTCAACGACAACACGCCCCTGCCGTCATCCGACACGCACGGCACGCACGTCGCCGGCACGATCGCGGCGATCAAGAACAACGGCATCGGCATCATCGGCGTGGCGCCGCGGGCCAAGATCATGGCCATCAAGTTCGGCCTGACCACCTCCGACGAGGTGAAATCCATCGACTTCGCCATCCAGAACGGCGCCAAGGTCATCAACGCCAGCTATGGCGGCACCACCTTCGCCCAGGCCGAGCTCGACGCCATCGAGCGGTTCCGCGTCGCGGGCGGCCTTTTCGTCGCCGCGGCCGGCAATTTCGGGACGAGCAACGAGTCCAACCATTTTTATCCTTCCGACTACACCAACGCCGGCATCATCTCCGTGGCCGCGACCGACGCCAAGGATCAGCTGGCGACGTTCTCCGACTACGGCGCGACCTCGGTGGACGTCGGCGCGCCTGGTACGAACATCTTGAGCACCGTGGCGAAGGCGACCATCTCCCTCGAGGGCTTTGGGACGGTGGTCATCCCCGCGCTGCCGACCGGCTGGACCAAGACGGGGGACTGGGCGACGTTCGATAATTCCGGCAATACCGCGCTGGGCGCGGACCCGGCGCACGTCCCGTATCTTCCCAACGCCAACAGCGACGCGACCTCGAAGACCTATGACCTCTCCGGCTCGGGCGGCCTGATGATGAGCTGGATGGCCAGCTGCGACTCGGAATATATCACGAGCGGCTGGACGGACTACGTGACGCTCGACGCCAGCGCCAACGGCACGACCTTCAATGAGATTGTCCGTTGGGACGAGGCCGAGCTTGATGCCTACAACGGCGCGCCCGCGGACTCGACCGGAGCGGCGCAGGCCTACATTTCGAACATTCCCATCCCGGACTCGTACGCGACCGCCAACTTCAAATATCGGTTCACCTGGCA
>DATJGQ010000765.1:0-2788 GCA_035494815.1 Gemmataceae bacterium | reverse complement strand
ACCAACAAGCGGGGCGACCGGCTCAAGGTGCTGTGGTGGGACCGCGACGGGCTGGCCATCTTCTACAAACGGCTCGAAGAGGGGACGTTCGTATGGGTCCGGTGAATCGCATTCTTGCGTGGCGTGGTAGCATCGGAGGTTTCCTTCCGGAGACCTCGTCATGGCGCGGCACAAGCGGGACCTGAGTCGGGAGCGGGCGTGGCGGCGGCACATCGCCGAGCAACCGGGCAGCGGACAGACGATCCGCGCCTACTGCGAATTGCATCGACTGCGTGAGACTTCGTTCTATTTCTGGCGGCAGGTCATCGCCCGGCGTGACCGTGACGCCGCGTCGCGACCGACCGCCGCGCCCGCGTTCGTGCCGGTCGCGGTGATCGACACACCGGCGACCGCAGACGCGCCGATCGACGTCCGCCTGGCCGGCGGGCATCGCGTGCGGATTCGAGCCGGGTGCGATCGGGCGCTGCTCGCCGACGTGATCCGCTTGCTCCGCGACTCGAGCGCGGAGGACCGGCCGTGCTGACGCTGCCGCCCTCGACTCGCGTGTTCGTCGCGACGAAACCCGCCGACATGCGGCGCAGCTTCGACGGCCTGCTCGCGCTGGTCCGCGACTTCCTCGGTCACGACGACCCGCTCTCCGGTCACCTGTTCGCCTTCACCAACAAGCGGGGCGACCGGCTCAAGGTGCTGTGGTGGGACCGCGACGGGCTGGCCATCTTCTACAAACGGCTCGAAGAGGGGACGTTCGCCGTCCCGACGGCGGCGGGCGCGGCGAACCAGATCGAGATGACCGCGGCCGACCTCCAGTTGGTGCTGCAGGGCATCGATCCCGCGAAGGTGAAACGCACGAAGCGGTATCGCCGGCCCGCGACCGCCGCCGTGTGACACCGCGGTGTCACTCGGTGCGAGAAAATGGTTCCGTTCGGGGAACCTGTCGACCGCCTCCGACGTCCTATCGACATGAGCACGGACGCCGCCACGCCGCACGCACTCCCCGACGAGTCGACGCTGCCGGATGACCCCGAGACGCTCAAGGGGATGATCCGCGAGTTGCTGGCGATGCTGCACAACCGCGACCAGGAACTGAGCGGGGTGCGGCAGCGGCTCGACCAACTCCTGCGCCGGCTCTACGGCCCCAAGGGTGAACACTTCCGTCCCGACCAACCCGTCCTCTTCGACGGCGCGGCCGAACCCGCGTCGCCGACACCGAACTCTCCAGCACCCGCGGAAGCCACGCCGGTCACGCGTATCCGATCGGGCCATGGCCGCCGCAAGTTGCCCGCGAACCTGCCGCGCGAACGCGTCGTGCACGACATCCCCGACGCCGAGAAGACGTGCCCGTGCTGTGCGTCGCCGCGGGCGAAGATCGGCGAGGAGACGAGCGAGCAACTCGACTACCGGCCGGCGAACCTGTTCGTGGTCGAACATGTGCGGTTGAAGTACGCCTGCCCGAAGTGCCTGAAAACAAGCTCCGAATCGCCGGCCGCGTCGAGTGACACGCCGTCGTCACCCATCGCCGTGGCAGCCAAGCCGGCCCAGCCGATCGACAAGGGACTGCCCGGCCCCGGCCTGCTCGCCCACGTCATCATGTCGAAGTACAGCGACCACCTGCCGCTGCACCGGCAGGAGGCGATGCTCGCGCGGCAGGGCGTCGAACTGTCGCGTTCCACGCTCGCCGACTGGATGGCCGCGGCCGCGAACGTGCTGAAGCCGCTCTACAAACTGATGCTGAC
The DNA here is from genome assembly GCA_035494815.1 of Gemmataceae bacterium. Lineage (GTDB taxonomy): Bacteria > Planctomycetota > Planctomycetia > Gemmatales > Gemmataceae > DATJGQ01. Next base: position 1,055 of record DATJGQ010000765.1, on the reverse strand, counting down.
GCAGGTGCTGCTCGGCCGCGTCGTGCAGACCGACGAAACCCGGGTGCCGGTGCTCGACCCCGGCCGCAAGCAGACGAAGCCGGGCCGGCTCTGGGTGTTCGTCGGCGACCGCGACCACCCCTACACGGTCTACGACTACACGGCCACCAAGGCCCGCGACGGGCCGGCGCAGGTCTTGAAGGACTACCGCGGCTTCCTCCAGGCCGACGCCGCCAACGTGTTCGATGGGATCTACCGCCCCGGCGCCATCGTCGAGGTCGGCTGCTGGGCCCATGCGCGCCGCTACTTCCACGAGGCCCGCGACACCGACGCGGCGCGATCGGCCGAGGCGCTGACGCGCATCCGCGACTTCTACCGCGTCGAAGACGACGCCCGCGACCTGATCACGCGCCAGCAACTGGCCGGCGACGCCGCCGACGCGCTGCGTCTTCGACTCCGCCAGGAGCGGACGACACCGAAGCTCGCGGCGTTCGCGGCGTGGCTCGACGACCAGGCCCCGCGGGTGCTGCCGAAGAGTCCCATCGGCCAGGCCATCGCCTACGCCCGGCGGCAGTGGCCGGCACTCACGCGCTTCACCGAGCACGGCTTCCTGAACATCGACAACAACGCGAGCGAACGCGCTCTTCGGGCAATCGCCATTGGACGCAAGAATTGGCTCTTCGCGGGCAGCGACTCGGGCGGCCGCACCGCGGCCGTGCTCTACACGATGACACAAACCTGCCGGCGTCACGGTCTCGATCCCTTCGCCTATCTCCGCGACGTGCTCACGCGCTTGCCGAACGCCACTTCCGACGACGTCACTCCATTCCTCCCCGATCGCTGGCTTACTCCATCGCGCTAAAAAAACGGCCAGGGAGGCCGAAGGTCGGACCAGCATCACCGGTTCACCGGACGCTTACGACTCAGTTGCACGCCGTGCTCTTGGCCGAACTCCACGGCGCCGACCGGATCGACTGGCGGCGGGCGATCATCGATGCATCGTTCGCCAAGGCCCCGGAGGGCGGCGAAGAAACCGGCCCGAACCCCACGGACCGCGGCAAATCCGGCAGCAAGCA
>DATJGQ010000764.1:0-2674 GCA_035494815.1 Gemmataceae bacterium | reverse complement strand
CTCGACGGCAACGTCCTGCATCCGGTACCCGGCCAGCCCGCCCCGGTCGAGCAGGTCCCGGCACCCCTTTTCCACCGCCGGGATGTACTGGGTCGGGATCGTCCCGCCGACGATGTGGTCCAGGAACGCGAAGTTGTAGTCCGGGTCGTAGTGGACGTTCCGCAGCTTTTCGAATTTGCTCTTGTTGGCGAACTTCTCTTCGAGTTCCTGCTGCGTCTTGATCTCCCGCGGGATCGGGTAGACCCGCAGGTGGACCTCGCCGAACTGCCCGCGGCCGCCGGTCTGCTTCTTGTGCCGGTGGTCGGCCTCGGCCGACGTGGTGATCGTCTCGCGGTAGGGAATCTTCGGCTCGTGCGTGACGATCTCGAGGTCGAACCGCTTCTTGAGCCGGTTGCGGATCACGTCCAGGTGCAACTGGCTGACCCCGGTGATGACCAGCTCGTGCGTCTGCGCGTCCCGGCTCATGCGGAACGTCGGGTCCTCGTCGGCGATCTTGTGCAGGCTCGTGGAAATCTTCTGCTCGTCGCCGCGGGCCTTCGGCTCGACCGCCAGGCCGAACATCGGCTCCGGGAACCGCGGCAGCGGCAGCTTCTCCGCGGACGGGCCGGCCGCCAGGGTGTCGCCAATGTGCAGGTCTTCGACTTTCGCCAGGGCAACGATGTCCCCGGCCACCGCTTCGGGCACGGGCTCGAGCTGCTTGCCCTGCACGACCTGGAGGCCGCCCAGGGTGACTGCCTTGCCGCTGCGCAGGTTGACGACCTTCTGCTGGGCGGCCAGTTTGCCGGAGTAGACGCGGACGAAGCTGAGGTTGCCGACGAACTTATCCGAGAGCGTCTTGAACACCTGGCCGACGAACTGGCCGTCATCCGTGGCCTTGACGTGTTCCACGGCCTTGCCGTTGGAGCCGACGTGCGGCAGCGCCTCCGGCCCGAGCGTATACCGGGCCAGGGCGTCGAGTAGTTCCGGGACGCCGATGTCCTTCTTGGCGCAGGTGCAGAGCATCGGCACGCAGCAGCCGCCGGCGATGGCCCGCGGCAGGGCGGCCACGATCTCGGCCGACGACAGGTCACCTTCCCCCAGGTACTTCTCCATCAGGGCGTCGTCACACTCACAGATGGAGTCGATGAGCTGGGTGCGGGCGGCGGTCAGGTCCACCGGGCAGTCGGCCGGCGGCAGTGAGGGCGGGTCGATGACGCCAACGACGCCGTGGATCGCGGCCCCGACGCCGAGAGGGGCGTTGAGTAGGACGCACTGCTTGCCGAAGGTCCGCTGGACCGTCGAGACGAGTTGCCCGAAGTCGATGTTGTCGGCGTCGAGCTTGTTCAGGACGACGATTCGGCCGAGGCCGCGGTCGGTGGCCTCGCGGAACATGCGGCGGGTGTTGACCTCGATGCCGTGCCCGGCGTTGACGACGATGACGGCGTTCTCGGAGGCGTTGAGCGCCTCCAGGGCGGCGCCGACGAAGTCCGGGTAGCCGGGGGCATCGAGGATTTCCAGGAACTTGCCGTCGTAGTCGGCGTGCAGGACGCTGGTGTCGATCGAGAAGTGGCGCTTGTGCTCCTCGTCGTCGTAGTCGGAATAGCTGGTGCCGTCATCGACACTGCCACGGCGGGTGACGGCACCAGCCTTGAACAGAAGCGCGTCGGCCAGCGAAGTCTTGCCGGCCGCGCCGTGGCCCACCAACGCCAGGTTGCGGATGTCTCCTACTGCGTGTTTTCCGGCCATCGGAACCTCCTAGGGAGAGGGAGGAGGGGGAAAGGATGAACGGACGGCCGCGTTGTTCATCCCTCCCCCCTCCGACTGTTCGCAATTACCTGTTTCAGGTCCAACTGCCCTTCGTACAGCGCCCGGCCGATGACGCAGCCGGCCAGCCCGAGGCGGGTCAGTTCGCGGACGTCGTCGAGGGTGGTGACGCCGCCGGAGGCGAATACCGGCACGCTGACCGCACCGAGCATTGCCCGGTAGGCGTCGAAGTTCGGGCCTTCCAGCGTGCCGTCGCGGCTAATGTCAGTGTAGACGATGCCGGCAATGGGCCACGCCGCCGCCTCGCGGGCCAGCTCGATGGCCGAGCGCTCCGACTGCTCCAGCCAGCCGTGCGTGGCCACCTTGCCGTGCCGGGCGTCCAGCCCGAGCACGACGCGGTCGGGGAACAGCTCGCAGGCACTGCGAAACCAGATCGGGTCGAGCAGCGCCCGGGTGCTGAGGATGACGCGCTCGACGCCCCAGCCGATCACGTCACTCAGGTGGGTCTCCGTGCGCAGGCCGCCGCCGAGCTGGCACGGCACGCCGGATTCGCGGACGATGGCGCGGATCACCTCGCCGTTGACCGGGTGGCCTTGTTTGGCCCCGTCGAGGTCCACGAGGTGCAGCCGGTCGGCGCCGTCGCGCACCCAGCGGCGGGCGACGGCGACGGGGTCGCTGTCGAAGACGGTTTCCTGGGCGTAATCGCCCTGGCGCAGACGGACGCAGCGGCCACCCCGGATGTCGATGGCAGGATAGATCTGCACGCCAGCCCCCGGTCACACGGCCCACGGCCCAACCCCGGGCGAGTCGGGCGCGGGGCGGTCGTCCCTGGAATAGCGCAATTGTGAACGGGTCGGGGGGCGATTGCAAGAGTACGATGGCGGTTCGCGACGCTTCGCAGAAGCGTAAACAAGGCACGCTTCTGCGAAGC
>DATJGQ010000763.1:0-4640 GCA_035494815.1 Gemmataceae bacterium | reverse complement strand
ACGCCCGCGGTTCTTTCCAGGCGTTCGACTGAATTCGTCATTTCATATGATGCCCCCATGAGCACTGACGATCCCCGGACCACTCTCCCGCCGCAGACGCCGCAGACGCTGGCCGAGCATCTCGAGCGATCGCGGCCGCAACTGTTGGGCTACATCGAACGGCGACTCGGCGAGGCGCTTCGGAAAAAAGTCGAGACCCTGGACGTGTATCAGGAGACGGCCGTCGCCGCGCTGCAGGCCTGGCCGAACGCCGACCTCGGCGACCGCGACCCGTTCGGCTGGCTCTGCCAGATCGCGGAGCAGCGGATCGTCGACCTGAGCCGCCGGTTCGGCGCCCGCAAGCGCGCCGTCGAGCGCGAGGTGCCCTTGAACGCGCGTGCGGTCGGGGCCAGCCGCGAATTCCTCGACCTGCTCGCCGCAAGTCTGACGAGCGCCAGTTCGGCCGTCGGCCGCGACGAACGGGCCGCCCGACTGAACGACGCGATCGCCCAGCTGCCGAAGGAGAGTCAGGACGTCCTTCACTGGCGATACGTGCAAGGTCTCCCGACCAAGGAGATCGCCGCGAAGATCGGCAAGTCGGACGGGGCCGTCCGCGTGCTGCTGACGCGGACGCTGCACAAGCTGCAGACGATCCTCGGGCCGGAGGACTAGCGGCGATGGCGACCGATCTCACGCCGCCGGATGCATCCGTCGTCCTGGACCTGATCGAGGCGTTTCGCCGGTCGAAGGTACTGTTCGCCGGGGTCGCCCTGGGAATCTTCGACGCGCTGGCGGCGGGCCCGAAATCCGCCGCCGCGCTCGCGGCCGACCCGGCGGCGAATGCGGACGCTCTCGAACGGCTGCTCGACGCTTGCGTCGGCCTGGGGCTCCTCGACCGCGTTCCGGAGGGATACGCGAACACGCCGGCCGCGGCCGCATACCTCTGCCGCACGAGCCCGACGCGCATCACCGGCTACATCAACTACTCGAACGACGTGCTCTGGCAGCTCTGGTCGCACCTCGAGGACGCCGTCCGCGAGGGCACCCACCGCTGGAAGCAGACGTACGGCTGGGATGGACCGATCTTCTCGCACTTTTTCCGGACCGAGGAGACCAAGCGCGAGTTCCTGATGGGCATGCACGGCCAGGGGCTGCTGAGTTCGCCACACGTCGTGTCGGCGTTCGACCTGGGCCGGTTTCAGACGCTCGTCGATCTGGGCGGCGGGACCGGGCATCTCGCCGTGGCCGCCTGCCGGCGGTACCCGGACCTGCGGGCGGTCGTCTATGACTTGGCGGACGCGGCGCCGCTGGCCCGCGAGATGACCGCCGACACGCCGGTCGCCGAACGGATTACGATCGCGTCCGGCGATTTCTTCACCGACCCGTTGCCCCCCGGCGACTTGTACGCCGTGGGCCGTATCCTCCACGACTGGAGCGAGGAAAAGACGCTGCGCCTGCTCGGCCGAATTCTCGAACGGCTGCCGCCGGGCGGGGCGCTGCTCATCGCGGAGAAGTTACTAAACGACGACAAGGCCGGTCCGCGGTGGGCGCAGATGCAATCGCTGAACATGCTGGTGTGTACCGAAGGGAAGGAACGAACGCTCGCCGAGTACGAGGCGATCCTCAGTCGGGCCGGCTTCGCGGACGTGCGAGGCTGTCGAACCCCTTCGCCGCTCGACGCGGTGTTGGCGACTAAACCCCCACGTCCGTCGGCATGTCGAGCGGCCGCTCAAATGTCAGCACGGTGAACGGCGGGTTGTCGCGCGTGCCGCGGAAGAAGACCGATTCCGGTTCCCGCCCCGGGAGTTGCAACCAGGTCCACTGGTAGGGCGGGAGGTTCAACCGTTCGTAGTCGTCGATGCTCAGTCGGATCAGCCACCGCTGGCTGGCGTGCTGGCCGTCGTCCTCTTCGTCGTACATGTACTGCCAATAGGCGTACGCCCACGACGGGCCGATCCGCACTGGACCGATGCCGGTCAAACTTTGCCGCATCGCTGTCTGCATGGGAAGCCTGCTCCGGGAAAGTGACCTGCCGCCGGGGTATTACTCAAACGAAGGGGTTGCTCGTTGCACACCCCAGCGGCAGGTCCGTGGGAACTCGCTTCAAATCACGTGCCGCGATTCAATTAAAACTTTCTGAGAGATGAAGCGTCGCGTTTTGCGGCGTCCCGGAGCGGACGGTCTTCGCCTTAAGACATGTTCTACCGGCAGTAGGCTTTACGGTTCCTACATCGCGGAACCTCGTTGCCCGCGGAAGGCAGTCGCACTTCGCACCCGGTGGAAACGACCGCGGGAACGGGCGTGGTGACCGGAAAGTGCTGACCCGGGACGCGGGCGGATTGTTCCAACGGGGATGGCTTTACTGCCAGGGCAGCCGCACGAGATCGAGGTTGCCGCCGCTGAGTACGACGCCGACGCGGCGGCCGCGGAAGCGGTCGCCGCCGGCGAACACGGCCGCGAGCGAGACCGCCGCGGACGGTTCCGCGATCACTTTCAGCCGCTCCCAGATGAGTCGCATGGCGCGAACGATCTCGGCCTCCGAGACAGTGACGACGTCGCGGACATGCTGTTGCATGACCGCAAAGGTCCGCTCGCTCAGGCTCGCCCGCAGCCCGTCGGCGATCGTCTTGGCCTGACCAAGCGGCTCCAGCCGCCCGGACCGCAGCGACCGCGCGGCGTCGTCCGCTTGGGCCGGTTCCGCGGCGAACACCGCCGTCACCGGCGAAACTGCGGCGCTGGCGATCGCGATGCCGCTGATTAGCCCGCCGCCGCTGACCGGTACGACCACAGCGTCCAGCCCCGGCACCTGCTCGTGCAGTTCCAGTGCGACGGTCCCTTGGCCGGCGATCACCGCGGGGTCGTCGTAGGGATGTACCAGCGTCGCGCCGGTCTCGGCGAGCAGCCGCTCGGCCGCCGCGTGTCGGCCTTCGAGCGTCGGCTCGCACAGGGTGACCTGGGCCCCGTAGGCGCGGACCGCCTGTTGCTTGACGCCCGGCGCGTTATTCGGCATGACGACGTACGCGGGGATCCCGCGCAACCTGGCGGCCAGGGCGAGCGCGGCGGCATGGTTGCCCGACGAATGCGTGACCACGCCTTTCGCGGCGACCGAATCGGGCAGCGACAGCACGGCGTTGGTCGCCCCGCGGAACTTGAACGCCCCGGCCCGCTGGAAGTTCTCGCACTTGAAATGGAGTTCCGCCCCGGCCATCGCGTCGAGGCTGGCGCTCGTCAGCACCGGCGTGTGACGGGCGTGGCCGGCGAGCCGGCGGGCGGCGGCGCGGACGTCGTCGATAGTGGGGACCGTGAACGGCGAGCTCATCGGACCGGCGGGCGGGGTTCGCGACGCTCCGCAGAAGCGCTCGCACGCTTCCCTCAGTTCCGCGTGCCCAGGCTCACGCGCACCCGCTGCCCCAGCTTGGGCGGGTTCGGGGACGGATTCAAGTCCACGAGGAATTCCAGGTACTGCGTGTCCGAGCCGTTCGCCAGGGACAGGGCGTTCCCGACGGACCGCCGCGGCAGGAACGCGTCCGCCAGCCGTTTCACCTTCCCCGTCCAGGTGATGGCCGAATTCACTTCGTCCTCGATGACGGCCGGCTGGTCCAGGTGGACGCGATGGGCGAACTCCTGCTCGACGGTCGCGCGAACCAGCCGGGGCTCAGCCGGCACGAATTCGACCGGCGGCCGTTGCATCTGCGGGCCTACCACCGACCCCAGGGCGACGTTGAGCCGCAGTATCGTCCCGTCCGCGGGCGCGACCAGCTTGCAGTTATTCAGAGCGGCTCGTGCCTCTCTCAATTGGGACTTGCGGAGTTCGACGTTCTTCTCGGCCTGCTCGATCTTCGGATCGGGCTTGCTCGCCTGCAGCTCGCGGAGCTTGTCCTCTTCGGCCTTCGCGGCTTTCCGCCCGGCGTTCAGCTCGTGTTCGAGGGCGGCGACTTCGTCGGCGTTGCCGGCCTGTTGTTCTTCCAGCAGCCTCCTGGCCCGTCGCAGTCGCGATTCGCCGGCCTTGACCTTCTCCTGGGCCGCGTCCACCACACTCTGCTGGGCGGCGAGCAGCGCCGGATAGCGGTCACGGGCTTGGCGGGCTTCCTGGAGCTGCGACTCGGCGATTGTCACGAGGATCTCGGCTTGTGCGGCCTTTTCCAGAATCTGTTCGTCGTCGACCCTCAACAGGACGTCCCCGGCGCGGACCGCAAGACTCTCGGCGGTGAGAATCTCGACGACCCTCCCCGCCTGCACGGGGCTCAGCGCATGGTTGGTATAAACGCTTTCGACGTCTACGGTCCCATGGCAGTAAACGCCCTGTCCGTTGGCATACGGCTGACGTTCGACGGGCGTCTTGTCGCCGCGACTTCCGCCCCCGGTGCTGTCGTTCGGCCGCGAGTGCAGGACGTGACCCGCTCCGAGCAGACTGCCGGTCAGGAGAGCCAGGCCGAGCAACCACGGCAGGCGGCTCCAGCGAGTCGAACTCTTCATAGCTGCACCTCACGCCCGCCCCGGGGACCTGGGGCGGGGAATCATTTTATTTTAGTGCCCGGAGGCGGTGAGCGGCTGCCCAACCCCCTCGGGCGTCTCGGTCAGCTTGCCGTCCTCGAGGTGGAAGACAGTGTCCACCAGGGGGACCATGCGGGCGTCGTGGGACACGACCAGGATCGTCGCCC
>DATJGQ010000762.1:0-4654 GCA_035494815.1 Gemmataceae bacterium | reverse complement strand
GCTCGCCCGCAACACATCCGGCATCGGCAGTTGTGACAGCCCCGTCTCCGCGACAAACAGGTCCCCCGCGTGTGGCGACTCCGCCCGTTGATCCGCCGGCATCCCTTCGACCGCCGTCGTCAGGACGAGTTCGACTCCGCCGTCTCGTTCGACCAGCAGCGGGCACGTGACGCGCGGGGAACCGGGCGTCGTCCATTCTTCGAGGAGCTTGACAGTTCGTAGGTCATAGCGGCGGGCATGGCCGGTGCCACCGCGGGTCGGGTTGTAAAACGCAACAATCACCGTGCCGTCGCCCGCGTCGGTCATGCCGTCGGGGAAGCCTTCGACCGCTCGCAGATCGATCGCCACTCCGTCCGGCGTCGCGGTCCGCCGTGCTAAGTCGAAGCGGTAGCGCGTCACGACACGTTGCGGCGTGTCGATGTCATAGAGGATCAGTCCTTCGCCATCGCGGGCGAAGACTTTGCCGTTCGAGCAAGTCTGGCCGTCCGCGAGAACCGAGACGCGGCGGTCAGCGAGCGTGAACAGGTATAAGTGCGCGATCGGGTCGGCGAACCGCCTGTCCTTGGTGCCGAAAACGACGGCGTCGCCGCCGGGGACGACGGTGCCGTCGTTGATGATCGTCCGCGGGTTGGCGTCGTGGATTGTTGCGAGCGTTTGCCACTCGCCGGTCGCGAGGTTTAGCGTGCCGAGGTCCTTCTCGCGGCCGACGAAGATGACGCCCGGTCGGTCGGTCGGTCGGAGAAACCCCGGGCGGGCGGGGAGGTCGTAGCGGCGGCGCTCGCCCGTGTCCCAGAACCGCAGATGAACGGCCCCGCACGTCGCGTCGGCGGCCGTCTGGATGTTCACCCACGCGAGTGCCGGGCGATCGGCGACCGTGACCGCCTGCGGCCCCTCCGGCAGGAAACGGTCCGCTTCGGTCTGCATGGTCACGAGAATGCGGGCTTCGGTGGTCGGCGTGGACATGGCGGTTGGTCCCTTCCGTCTCGCCGATGATATAACGGCCGATAGGCGAGCGTCGAGCCGTCAGGTCGACGTGGCTGGCGAATTTGCGGAAGGCCGACCATGTTCGCGATGTGTCTAACCGCGTCCGGCACACTTCTCCAGCCGACCGACCTTGCGACGCCAGAGCCGGGCCCGGAGCAACTTCTGATCTGGGTGCGCGCCTGCGGCGTCTGTCGCACGGACTTGCATGTGGTCGATGGCGAACTGCCGAATCCGAAAAAGCATCTCGTGCCGGGGCACGAGATCGTCGGCACCGTTGAGAAAAAGGGCGAGAGAGTCGACCGGTTCGCGATCGGCGATCGTGTGGGCGTCCCCTGGCTCGGACACACGTGCGGCGTGTGTCCGTACTGTCGATCCGGCCGCGAGAACCTCTGCGACCGGCCCGCGTTCACCGGCTACACGCTCGACGGCGGTTACGCGGAGTACGCCGTCGCCGACCATCGCTACTGTTTCGCGCTGCCGGCGGAGTATTCGGACGCCGCGGCCGCCCCGCTGCTCTGTGCCGGGCTGATCGGCTATCGCTCGCTCGTGTTAGCCGGTGACGCACGTCGGTTGGGCCTTTATGGTTTCGGCGCTGCCGCTCACATCGTTGCCCAGGTGGCGCGACATCAGGGTCGGGCCGTGTACGCCTTCACGCGGCCGGGCGATCGCGATGCCCAGGAGTTCGCCCGCTCGCTGGGTGCCAAGTGGGCGGGCGGGTCCGATCAGGCGCCGCCGGAAGAACTCGACGCGGCGATCATTTTCGCGCCGGTCGGGGCGCTCGTCCCCGCGGCGTTGCGGGCGGTCGCGAAGGGCGGGACGGTCGTTTGTGGGGGCATCCACATGAGCGACATCCCGGCGTTTCCGTACGACCTGCTTTGGGGCGAGCGGGTCGTGCGGTCGGTCGCCAATCTGACACGCCGCGACGGCGAAGAGTTCCTCGCCCTGGCCCCGCGAGTGCCGGTGCGGACGGAGGTGCAGGTGTTCCCGCTCGCCGAGGCGAACGAGGCGCTTCGGCGGTTGCGCGAGGGCGAACTCCGCGGGGCGGCCGTGCTGGTGCCACAGCAGGAAGAACCGCGGGCGTAAGCCCGTGGGTTAGTTCCACCCACGGGCTTACGCCCGCGGTTCTTGAGATCGCCAAAAGCCGGCGCCGCTACCAATACCTCGCCTTTTAGTCCGGCACGGACGATCGGACGACGCGACGCAAGGATGCTCCCGGCCCTAACCGAAGCAACTGATCTTCGCATTTTCCGATTGCGCGGTTGCGGGCCTGGCAAATGCGTCGAAAGCGCACTCCCTGCGACCGACGCCGGCCCGTTCAATTTTGGTGGGTGGGGCTTACGGACCTTCAAGAAGTGCTGGAAATCCGGGCGGTTTCGCAAGCTATCGAAGATCTGGGAGTTTCTCAACCGTTGAATTCGTTCCTCGTGTACAAGTGCACCTGCGGCATCCGCACGATGCAATAGTTGGATCGCCTGGTCGCAATGCGCTTCCTTGCGCACGTCGTCGTTCTTCGTGACGTTAGCCGCGGCCGCATAGACGATCGCCAAATCGAAGAGCACGTCGGCCGTAAGACCCTTATCGCTGACAATTTCGGAGGCTTCGGCGGTCGCCAGGTCCAAGAAACGGGCGTTGGTCAGACCTCGGATTCGTCGGTGCCGCAGCGACAGCACTTCGATTTCGCGCGAGCAGAGTGCGAACGCTTGCGCCATGTCCTGGTCGGCCTCGGCGTGTCGGCGCAATCGATCGAGTGTCTCGACCCGGCCGAGGTACGCGTTCCTGAGAAATAGATTCGCTCCCGCGAGATGTGCGGTCTCGACCACTGGGGTCAGTATGGCAACCGCCTTGTCGAAATGGGCGAGCGCGGCGGGCCACTTTTGACGCCGCTGCTCCAGTTGGCCGAGATTGCAATAGATTCCGCCCAGGCCTGAGGCGTAGCCCGGGACCGACGGAAACGAGGAAACGAGAGCCTCCCGAATACCCAATCCCCGGCGCAGGGATGCTTCCGCCTCCGGCTCTCGGCCGAGCGACGATAGGGTGAGGCCCAGGTTGTTGCATGACGCGGCGACGTCTTCACGGTGCGCTGGTATGCCGGGGAAGTCGGCGGCCAACTGCTCCTTCAGAAGCAGGGAACGGCGATGAACGACTTCCGCCTCGGCGTGATTCTTCCGACCTCCGAGCAGAGTCCCCAAATTGCTGAGGCACATAGCCAACGTTTTGCGGACTTCCAAATCGGCCGGCGCTTGATTCACGATCGGTTCGAGAAGGAGTATCGCTCGACGATAGATCGGCTCGGCCTCGGACGGCCGGTGGGTTTCGGTGAACGCCACGGCGAGACTGTTGCAATACATGCCCAGGTCGGCACGGTACGAGGCGACGTGCGGATAGTCCGCGGCGAGTTTCTCCTGCGCGGGAATCGCTTGCTGGTAGACCTCGATCGCCTCCGCCCAGCGGCCGAGGTCGCGGTAGTGCACGCCGAGATTGTGGCGGCTTCGCGCCAGGACCTCCCGATAAACTGGCTGGCCGGGAAAGTCAGCCACCAAATGCTCTTGCAGACGCTGAGCTTCGAGAAAAGTCGCCCGCGCCTGCACCGGGTCCACCTTGCTCAAAAGGTTGCCGAGATTCACGTACGCTCGAGCCAGCTCCTTGCGATAGTCACCGTTGTCGGGAAATCGGTCGACCAGCGGCCTGTATCGTTGAATCGCCGTCTCGTAGGCCGCGCGGGCTTCCGACGAATCACCCAGTTTATGTCGAATCTGCGCGATTCGGCCATAGGCCGCGGCCACGCCGGCGGCGACGTCCGGCTCGTTTCCCGTATCCGCGGCGAACTCCTCGTAAGCCGCCAGTGAGTCGCGCAGGAACTGGCGCTGCGCCGGCGCCAAGGGCCCCGCCTGTCGCGCAAACCAGAGCTCCATCGCGTCCGAGGACATTCGGTCGAGCCAGAGCCGGGCCAGCTGCCGGCGCCGCGCCTCATCCGCCCGCGCCCTCTCCGCGCGAAGCCAAAGATGCGTTGTGGTCCCGAGAGCGACGGCCACGACCAGCGCGAGGGCACCGAGCAGGCTCGCGACCAGCGGTCTTCGCCTGCACCAGCGGCTCGCGCGCTCGAGGCCTGCCACCGGACGCGCGACGATCCGGCCGCCGGCCAGGTAGCTCCGCAAATCGGCGGCGAGCGCCTCGGCCGTCGCATAACGTTTGATCGACTCTTTCGCGAGGCACTTGAGACAGATGGTTTCCAGGTCGCGCGACGTCTTGGGCCGCAACCGCGACGGGGGCACCGGGTCGGCGCTGCGCACCTGAAGGATCGTGTCGAGTTCCGATTCGCACCGGAACGGCGGGCGGCCGGTGAGCAGTTCATAAAGAATCGCGCCCAGCGCGTAGACGTCGGTCGCCGGGCCGAGCCGGTCAAGCTTTCCCTCGGCCTGCTCCGGCGCCATATAGCTGGGTGTGCCGAGCGCGACTCCGGTCCGCGTCGGATCAGGCGGCGCGGCGCCGTCCGCCCCCTCGAGCACGCGGGCCAGCCCGAAATCGGTGATCTTGGGCGCCCGAAGCTCCGAACTCGGTAGTCGCCCCGCATCGTCGCGGTCGGGACTCAAAAGGATGTTGGCGGGTTTCAGGTCGCGGTGCAGGATCCCGCGGCTGTGGGCGTGCTGAACCGCGTCGGCGAGTCGAGCGA
>DATJGQ010000761.1:0-3744 GCA_035494815.1 Gemmataceae bacterium | reverse complement strand
GGTCACGGCGTAACCGACGCCAAACTTGCTGACGATCTCCTCGGCGCGAAACTTCAACGTCGGCGATGCCGAGAAGCCCGTCGGGCCGCTCGCCTCGGGCTGTCCGGCGGGAGCCGATCGCGAAGACGGAGTGCCGCCTGGCTGACCCGCGGGAGGGTGCGCAGGGGCGGCGGGTTGTTGAGCGGTCACCGCAACCGCCAGCGCCAAGGTCACTACTGTGAAGAGCACGAGTCCGGGGAAACGAGTCGTTGTGGCGTTCATCGCGTTGGAGTGAGATCACGAATTAGATTCAATCGCCGGTTGATAGTCATAGTTCAGTAGCGAAGGCATGCGGTGCGGCTGCGTGCACCGAGCTGGCGCCAGCGCACGTCCAGCCGTCGCCGGGCATCGTCGGCGGATCCAGCCCTCGAGCGCGCTGCCGGAGCACAAACTCGGACAACCTGGCCGCCATGACCTCACGCGGCGCCGCGCGCCACCCGGCTGCCATCCGGTCCAGCCGCCCCCTCCGGGAACCTGCCGTCGACGACGACCGCGCGGTATCGAAGCAGCAAGGGGTGTCGCGGGAATATCCACTACCTTGGCCGCCGTCGGCGGGAGAACTCTAACATGACGAAGGACAATTTTCGAAGATGCGTTTATTTTCGATCACCTCCCGATTAGAGTAAGGTCCTCCGCGATCACCCAAAGGAGTCGACAATGGCCACAGCACGCCGCTCATTCCCCGCGATGGTCATCGCATTCTCGCTGTTCGCGATAACCCTGCTTGGCCAGAATTATCAAATCGATACCCGATACGCCGGAACCTCGCTGGCCGGCTGGCACGTCGTTGGCGACGCGACGTGGCGCGCCACCGGCGGCGAGTATATCGGCACGCCTAAAACGCCGACGGGAGGGTGGCTGATGCTCGATACCTCCCTGCAGGACGTCGGCGTGTTCGCGACTTTCCGCTGCACCGGCGGCTGCAAAACCGGCGTTCTGCTCCGCGCCGAGAAGACCGGCGACGGCATCAAGGGCATCTACGTCGCCCTGGCCGGCGAGGATGCAGCCACGTACAGAGTGACGCTCGACGCCAGTGGTAAGGAGCTTTCGCGCGAACCCCTTCGCCCCGCAGGCGGCCAGGCGCGCTTCGCTCCCCCTCCTGCTCCGGACGGTGCGCCCCAAGGCCGCGGTCGTGGCGGGCGCGGAGGTCGCGGATCGTCTCCGACTGGACTTCCGCTGCAACCGCCGGTCGGCGGCTTGAAAGCGGAGGACTGGAACCTCGCCGAGATCGTCCTTGACGCGAGCATCGCCCGGGCGTTTCTGAACGAGGTCAGCATTCCTGGCGGCGCGGCAGATGACGCGGCGGGGCGCTTTGGGCCCGTCGGCCTATATGTGGGCGGGAGCGGCGAGGTGCGCTACCGCGACGTCGGAACAAGCGACCTGGCGCTGAAGATCCTCCCCGAGGAACAGGTGTCGAGCAACTTCCGGTTGCAGCGTCTGCAGGAGTTCTACTACAGCTGGGGCGCGGCGGCAGGCGACTTCAACCACGACAGCGTGCTCGACGTCGCCGCCGGGCCGTACATCTATCTCGGCCCCACCTACACGAAGTTCCGCGAGATCTATCTCGCCCAGACCGTGAACCCGTCAAACCAGTACCCGAGCGACTGCATGCAGAGCTTCGCCGGCGACGTCACCGGTGATGCCTGGGACGACGTGCTCTGCATGGGCGCGATCGGTCAGCCGTTGCACCTCTATGTCAATCCGAGGAACGAGCGGCGCCGCTGGGACAGGTTCGACGTGGTGCCCCAGGTGCAGAAGGAAGTCTCGTTGATGAAGGATCTCGACGGCGACGGGCGGCCCGAATTCGTATACGGCGGCGGCGGCTTCCTTCGCTTCGCGAAACCCGACCCGGCGAACCCGACCGGCGAGTGGAAGGTCGTCGACATCTCGACACAAGGGCCCTGGGGCGGAGGTCACGGACTGGGTGTGGGTGACGTGAATGGCGACCGCCGTGCCGACGTGGTCGATCCGTATGGATGGTGGGAGCAGCCCGCCGCTGGGCCGCAGAGCGGGCCATGGACTTACCATCCACAGGCCTTCGGCCGCTGGACCGGCCATGCCTCCCCGGGCGGTGCGGAGATGGGCGTTTATGATGTCAACGGCGACGGCCTCACCGACGTCGTCACCGTGCTGCAGGCGCACGGCTTCGGGCTGGCGTGGTTCGAGCAGAAACGCGGTCCAGGCGACAGCCGGTCGTTCGTCCAGCACATGATCATCGACAACTACGGCGCTGCGAACGCCGGCGGCGTCACCGTATCGGAGCTGCATGGCTCGACAGTGGCCGACGTGGACGGCGACGGGATCCCGGACTTCATCGCCGGCAAGCGCCACTGGTCGCATCTCGACAACTACACTGACCCCGATCCGTACGGCCCGCCCGCGCTCTATGTGTTCCGAACTGTTCGCAACCCGAAAGCTGCGGGGGGCGCAACATTCGTCGCTGATCTCGTGCACAACCGATCGGGTGCCGGCAACGCGGTGACGGCCGTCGACGTCAACAAGGACGGCCGGATGGACATCCTCGCGGCCACCAATCGTGGCCTGTTCGTCTTCTGGGGAAAGAGCCGCAAGTCGCCGGCGACGTCGCGGTGACTCGGAGACAGCAATGGCTTGGCGTCGAACCCTGCTGGCCGTGACAGCCGGCGGCGGCATTCTGGCCGCGCAGGGAGGCCTATTGGTTCTCCAGCCCATTATCCGGACGTTTTATCTGAGCGTCCGGGACGAGAGGGGAGGCTTTATCCCCGATCTGCAGCCGGCCGACCTCGTGGTAAAGGCCGGCGGCAAGCTGCTAGAGATCGTGCGGATAGAGCCGTCCAACGAACGGCTGCGGGTTGCCATTATCGTCTCGGACGCCGGCACTGGCGGCTTCCAGCAGGGCATCGCATCGTTCGTGCAGCGGCTGATGGGCCGGGCCGAGATCGGCGTTGTTTCCGTGCTGCCGCAGCCACAAGTGGTGACGAACTTCTCTGACGATGCCGCCGTGCTGAATGCGGCCGTGCGGCGCCTCGGCGTGCGTGGCCGACAGGACGGCGCGCAGGTGATGGAGGCGATACTGGAGGCGACGACAGGCGTGGTCACCGAGGGGCGTCGACCGGTCATCCTCGTGCTTCGGGTCGGAATGGAGGGAACAACGCCGCTCGACGGGGGCCACGTCCGTGACCGGCTGCGACGGAGCGGGGCGGTGCTGTACGTGATTTCCACCGCCAGTGCCGCACGGCAGCCGCCGCCCAGCGCGCGCACGGGCATTTCCGCCGAACAGGCGCAGCTACACGACGATGAGATCGCGGCCAGTCGCCGCAATCTCGCCGAAGTACTCAACGACGGCGCCCGGGAGTCCGGTGGCCACCACGACGAGATCGTCGCGACGACCAGCGTGAGTCCGGCCCTCGAGCGCATCGCCGAAGATCTGTTGAATCAGTACGCCGTGACCTGCGCGGTGCCCCAGGGGGTGAAGGCGAACGACAGGCTGTCGGTCACGACGACTCGAAAGGGCGTGAACGTCCGAGCCCCGGCGAGGTTGGAGGTGAATCCGCCCCGGAGCTCACCGGACGGCAAGTGAGCTCCGGGCGTTGTCGTCTTCAGAAATCCAACCTGAACGTCAAACCGACATTGAGCGGGTTGTTCACCGCGGTGTACTGCCCGGTCGTCGCGGCGGTATTGCCGGTCGCACCGAAGATGTAGGTCGCGTCCATCGTGGTGAACTCT
>DATJGQ010000760.1:0-5472 GCA_035494815.1 Gemmataceae bacterium | reverse complement strand
CTCGGTCAACTTGCACGTCCTCGGCAAGAGTAACGCCCCGATGCAATCGACCACGACACTCGCCGACTACGCCGGCGACTTCGGCACCAAACTCCTCGGCGGCCGGACGTCGTTCCCGCTCGGCCGCTGGGAGGTGTCGACGCGCGAGGCCGCGATCCTGGTGCTCGGGTTCGTCGCCATCGTCCTGGCGGGTGTGGCCTTGTACGCTTTCTTCCGCACCAGCGTCGGCACCGCCATGCGGGCCACCGGCGACAACAGCCAGATGATCCGGGCGCTCGGCGTCAACGTCGGGAACATGACGACCGCCGGTCTGGCTCTGTCCAACGGATTAATAGCACTGGCCGGCTCGTTGTTCGCCCAGTACCAGGGCTTCGCCGACGTGCAGATGGGCATCGGCATGATGGTCTGGGGCCTGGCGAGCGTAATCCTCGGCGAAGCGCTCGTCGGTGGCGGGCACCTGGGCCTGGCACTGGCCGGCGCCGTGATGGGTTCGGTGCTGTTCCGACTGCTGGTCGCCATCGCGCTGCGGGCCGGGCTCGACCCGGTGGACCTGAAACTGATCACGGCCACGTTCGTCCTGGCCGCCCTGATCTTCCCCAACCTAGCCAAGCTCCGGGCCGCCCGGTAACCACGCCATGCTCGAGATCGACGGCATCTCCAAGACGTTTCACCCCGGCACGCCGAACGAGGTCCGCGCCCTCCGCGACGTCAGCCTGACGATCCGGCCGCACGGGTTCGTGATCGTGATCGGCACGAACGGGTCGGGCAAGTCGACGCTGCTCAACGCGGTGGCTGGCACCTTCTTCGTGGACCGCGGGGCGA
This sequence comes from Gemmataceae bacterium, assembly GCA_035494815.1. Classification (GTDB taxonomy): domain Bacteria; phylum Planctomycetota; class Planctomycetia; order Gemmatales; family Gemmataceae; genus DATJGQ01. The sequence continues at coordinate 4,650 of DATJGQ010000760.1, read as the reverse complement.
TCCGCCTGGCCGGCCGGGACATGACCCGCTGGCCGGAGCACCGCCGGGCGGGGCTGATTGGCCGCGTCTTCCAGAACCCGTTCAGCGGCACCGCCCCGAACATGACCATCGCCGAGAACCTGGCCCTGGCCGCCCGCCGCGGCCGGCGGCGCGGCTGGGACTGGGCGTTGGCCCCGAAGCTCAAGGCCGACATCCGCGACCGCATCCGCCAACTCAACATGGGCCTGGAGGACCGCCTCGACAACGCCATCGGCACCCTCTCCGGCGGCCAGCGGCAGGCCCTGACACTCCTGATGGCGACCTGGCTGCAGCCGGAACTGCTGCTGCTCGACGAGCACACGGCCGCGCTGGACCCGAAGAGTGCGGACAAGATCATCGCCGTGAGCGAGCAGATCATCGCCCGCGACAAGCTGACGACGCTGATGGTGACGCACTCGATGCAGCAGGCCGCGACGCTCGGCGACCGGCTGATCATGATGTACCAGGGCCGGGTCATCCACGACTTCGAGGGCGCGGAGAAGCGTCGCCTGCGTCCGGACGACCTGTTGGCGAAGTTCGAGGCCGTCCGCCGCGGCGAGCTGCTCGACGCGGGAGCGGCGGAGATGCTGCGGGGGGTTTATGTGTGAGGCCCGCTCGATGACCTTGTGCGATGTCTGAACGACATACGTTTTGTCGGATGGCGGAGGCGTTTGCCCCCACATGTTGTGGATTGGAGAGACGGGATAGTCATTGAGCTTCAGTACATACCTCAGTGTGGCGCCACCGGCGTATGGCTCCAGGCGGTTGGCAAGAGCGAGCTTCCTCATGCCTCCAATCGGGGTTTTCCAAGAGCGGCCCGGAGGTGGCGAGTATTTTTTTCCCCGGTACGTGAACTCGTAGAGCCCCGTATCGAAGGAGCCGGCAGGGGACATGAAGATGAGTTGGTAGATCTCGGCTCCATCCGGCAGCAGCTTGTGGTTGTGGAGCTGTTCTGCCGACATCGTGTGCCGACTGCCATCCGGCGTCAGATACCGGTTCCAGTGAGCGTCCCCAGTCGTGTCTGTCTCCTCAAACAGGCGGCGGTACTTCACCAGTTTCTTGTCCTTCGCATACCAAAGAAGGTAATCACACACCCCTTCCAGAAGCGTTCCGCCGAGCGTCATGTTCTTGGTCCGAAATGCAATTAGCTCAACAGCGTTTTCACTCCCGAACACCTCATCCATTAAGCAGCGGATCAAGTGTACATTCTCAATACCAATCTGCACGAACACACTGCCCGAGTCGGTCAGCAGTTCTCGAGCGACGCTCAGCCGGTCGCGCAAATACGGCAGGTACGAGTGAATGCCCAGCTCCCAGGTGTCGCGGAACGCCTTGACCTGCTCCGGCTGGCGAGTCAGGTCCTCGGCCTTGGCGGACACCCGGGCCGTCGTCGGGACAATCGCAAATGACGACGTGAACGTGGTTGGCCATCACCGCCCCGCGAAGGATGCGCCAGCCGCGGGCCCGACAGGCCTCGACCATCGCCCGGGCGGCGCACAGCGCCTGGGCGGGAGTCAGCCAAACGGTCTCGCCGGCCTGGAGGGCCCGCGCACGTTTGCGGGTGTATTCGTCGCCGGCGGCCGGCGGCGTCCCGGGTGAATTCCGCTTGCGCTCGAAACCACCCTTGGGGAGTAACACGTTGGAGACGTGGCCGCGCTCGTCGCCCGGGAGCCAGGTCCCGTAGCACGTCCAGGAGATGTGGAGGGCGAACGGTTTCTCGTTCATGATGGCGAGCGGCGGGGTTTATCCCCGCCGTCTTGGGTTTTACACGACAAAAGTCGCGACAAAAATCACGGCGGGGATAAACCCCGCCGCTCGCTTAAGAAGGCGCGCAGCGCCGTCATCGCGTTCCACGGATCGGTGATTTCGAGAAAATCCCACCGCCCGAACGCCCCTTCCGCATTTACGGCCGGCACCCACAGTTTGGCGGCGGTGTCCACCTTGGCTTCCTTGTCCTGCAACTCCTGTCCGCTGATTTCGACGACGAGGTTGAGCAAGTCCTCCATCCCGTGGCCGTCGTCCACGCGCAGCATGTAGTCGGGATAGTAGTTCCCGGGCCGGCCCTCGTAAGCATAAGGGACCTTGAAGCCGAGATTCTGGTTCTTCACATAGGCCTTGACCTCGTCCATGCCCTCGATCGCTTGCGCGAACACCGTTTCCCAATTGCTGTCGCAGGGGACGAAGTTGGGGTTTACCCCCGCCGTCTTCCCTTCCGGCTTCGCCCGATAGCAATGGTGCGCCTCATCGTTCAGGACCACGATGTTGCGTTTCGGCCCTAGCTCGCGGCAAACCCGGCGGACCATCTGTGCCGGCGACTCAACGAATGCGGACGGCTTACCCCGGGCGAGAACCTCTTGGTGAACCTCCCGGCCTCGCCCCAATCCCGCGGCTTGAACGCATGGAAGTTGTGAATGACGATCTTGCCCGTTCCCAAGTCGGCTAAGGATTCCACCGGCACCAGGTCCAGCGCCTGATAATCGTTGTTCGGGTCGGACGGCAGGATCACGCGCAGTCGGTCGCGGATGGTGATGCCGGGTGCTATGGCCAGAAAGGCATCCGAGAATCGCCGGTCGGTCAGGTACCTTCGCTTGTTGAGCGCCTGCCAGGCAATGATCATCACCATCACGACCGTCTTGCCGCTGCCGGTCGCCATCTTGCACGCCTGCCGCGGCAGCGGCGTGCCGGCTGCGGCCAACGCCTCCGCAAGCTTGTTCAGGATGCTGGCATCGGAAAGCTTCGGCGCCGCCTCGGTCAGAAAGATCAGCGTCTCGAGTGCCTCGATCTGGCAAAAAAACAGCCGCCGTTCGCGCTCGGGCCGCGTCCAGTATTCCAGCAAGGTGCGAGTGACCGGCGTGACGCGGGGGTGGCCTTGCTCCCGCCAGAGCGTCACGCGAGAGCGAATGAAATTGATGTCGTCGTTTTCTTGGCCCGGTCGGCTGTCCATTCGGTATCGAAGGTGAGCTGTTTCGTCTTTTTCTTGGGCGCCGCGATCGGAATGAAGTAGCTGCTCGGCCGGCGGCCTTCGACGATGTGGTCGGTGATGCCGTCCTCGTCGAATTTGTAGTATCGCCCCGGTCGCTCGAAGGGCGAGTTGAGGATCGGGTTCTCGATGACGACAGACATTGCGATCGACCGGGCCAGCAATCTGTTGGGGCAGCGCGGCTTGGTAATCTACCCGAGCGGCGGCATGTCTACAACGAAGGTGGCGGCGAACTTGCAGGATCCGCTGTAGATTGACCGCTCGACAGCTCCAGTCGGGTGATGGCCAGTTGCCGGCGCCGCTTTGCGGTCGCGCGTTGCTCGACCGGCGACGGCCCCTATAACGAAGGGATACGCCTCCTTCGCCCGGAAACCCGCTCCGCATGACCGCCACCGCCGCCGCCAAAGGCACTCTCGCTTTCGTGAGCCTGGGCTGCCCGAAGAATACCGTCGATTCCGAGAGGATGCTCGGCAAGATCGCCCAAGACGGGTACGCGCTGACGCCGGACGCGGACGGGGCGGACGTCGTCGTCGTGAACACGTGCGGGTTTATCGAGCCGGCCCGGCAGGAATCGCTGGCGGTCATCCGCGAGATGCTCGCCCTGAAAAAGCAAGGGAAGGTTGGGGCCGTCGTCGTCGCCGGGTGCCTGGCCGAGCGACAGCGCGAGATGCTGCTGGAGACGGTGCCGGAGGTCGATCAAATCGTCGGCGTGTTCGGGCGCGAGGAGATCGCGGGCGTGCTCGGTCGGGCCGTCGCGCAACAACGCGAGCAGCGATCGCTGTTCCGCCCCGCACCCGTCCGCGCGTTGGAGGACACCGCCCGTCTGCGAATCACGCCGCGGCATTACGCCTACCTCAAGATCAGCGAGGGCTGCGACCGGCTCTGCACCTTCTGTGCGATCCCGCAGATGCGCGGCAAGCACGTCACCAAGCCGATCGAGGAGGTCATCCGCGAGGCGGGCGAACTGGCCGGCGACGGCGTCCGCGAATTGATCGTCGTCGCACAGGACATGACCTACTACGGCACGGACCTCTATGGCCGCCCGCGGCTCGCCGAACTGCTCCGCGAGTTGGACCGCGTCGACGGCATCGAATGGGTGCGGCTGCTCTATTGCTACCCCGAGCATTTCGGCGACGAATTGATCGACGTGCTGGCCGGCAGCCAGAAGATCGCGCCGTACCTCGACATGCCGTTGCAGCACATCAACGACCGGATGCTGCGACGGATGCAACGTCGGGTGACGCGCCGATCGACCGAAGACCTGCTCGCCCGGCTCCGCGGCGCGATCGCGAACCTCACACTCCGCACGACGTTCATCGTCGGCTTCCCCAGCGAGACGGACGCGGAGTTCGAGGAACTCGTCGAGTTCGCACGAACCGCGAAGTTCGAGCGGTGCGGCGTTTTCCCGTACTCCCGCGAGCCGGGCACGCCTGCCGATCGATTGACCGATCATCTGCCCGAAGAGGTCAAGCTTGAGCGGCAGTCGCGACTGATGGCGGCCCAACAGGAGGTGGCGTTCGCGTGGGCGGCGGGGCAGATCGGTCGCGAGATCGAGGTGATCGTGGACGGCCCGGACCCGGAGTTCGCCAACCACGTGCTCGCGCGCGGCGTCGCCGACGCCCCGGAGATCGACGGCCTCGTGCGTGTCAAAG
>DATJGQ010000759.1:0-11440 GCA_035494815.1 Gemmataceae bacterium | reverse complement strand
GTCGACACCTCCCAGCGGCCGAGCGGGAACGACGTCCGGCCGCCGAGGAGTTTGGTGCCGAAGTCGCCGGCGTAGTCGGCGAGTGTCGTGGTCGATTGCATCGGGGCGTTACTCTTGCCGAGGACGTGCAAGTTGACCGAGAAGATCGAGGTCATGACGAGGATACCGGCGAGCAGGCCGTTGATCTTGAAGCGGGTGTGCAGCACGCCGGTGGTCGTCCCCGCGAGCATGCCGCCGGCGAAACCCGCGAGCGTCGCGACGACGGGGTTGCGGTACCGCAGGAAGACGAGCAGCAACACGCCCGCCGCGAGTCCCGCGGCGACGCCGATGGTCACGAGCGCCCGCAGCGACTTGCCATTGTCGAACAGCAGCCAGACCAGGCCGAGCGCCACGGCGAGTCCGGTCCCGGCGGCGGCGATGAGGGCGGGCCGCAGCGGTGTCGGCGGGCTCGTCAGCAACTCGGCCGTGATGCAGGCGCCGAGAACGATGGAGCCTTCGGCCGTGATATCGGGGAACGCGAAGATGCGGAAGGTGATGTAAACTCCCAACGCCAATAGCGACAGCAGAACGCCGATGCTCAGAGCGCTTATGAGGACGGTCATGTCAATGCCTTACGAAAGGGATGAGGGATGAGGGATGAAATGAAACCAGGGATGAGGGATGAGGGATGAAATGAAAACCAATTGGCAACTTTCGATTCTTCCCCTCATCCCTCATCCCTTCTTCTTTCATCCTTCATCCTTCTGCAGCGGCCCCATCCAACATGCCCCACGAACGAACTCACTCTCTCCCAATCCCGTGCCTTCTCGATAGTCGCCGAGGAGATGCAGGATCGTTTGCAGCGACTGATGCTCGAACAGCGCGGCGACGGTCGTTTGCAAGTCGATCTCGCCCTTGGGCAGGGTGCGGTACGAAAACGCGGCGGCGTGGAAGTGGCCGACCGGCGTCGGGGCGGAGCCGAGCGAGCGGAGCAGCGGGGCGAGTGAACCGCGGGCGGCCCGCGCCGCGATGCCGGCGATCAGCGTCGTCGTGCCGCGGAGGACGTGTTCGCCGGTGAACGTGAGCCAGTCGCGGACCTGCGGGTGGGCGAACGGGTCAGGCGGCGGGCTGTCCAGCGCCGGGGAGCGACACAAGGCGGCGCCCATCAGTCCCGCCGACTCGGCGATCAGCACCATGCCGACGCGGTCGGCCTGCACCTGTTCCAGTGCGGCGTCGACCAACTCGGTCAGCGTGACGGTGGCGGGTTCGCGGCGCGACTCGAAGCGGGCCAGCCGCGCGAACGGGCCGTCGCAGACGAGTCCGTAACACAGCCGCACGCGGGGGACGGTGCTGCCGCCGAGGAGGAAGTAATCGGGGACGTTGGTGCCGTCGGTCGGCAGGTAGGCGGCGGCGCCGGCGGCGGCGAGGAACTCGCCGAAACGGCCCTGGCACTCCTCGAAGCTCTGGCCCAACGCGCCCACGCCGACCGCGAACGAGTCGCCGCCGAGCGGCACCGCCGGACAGTCGTCGAGGCTGTAGCGGCGGCCGTTGAGCAGCGGCGCCGGGTCGCCGATCAGACGGCAGGTAAGCGGTCCCTCCGCGTCGAAGTCGAACGTCTCGTAGGCGACGCCGTTGCGCTCGTGCGTCTCGGCGCGCTTGAGCGCCCGGTACGGCTGGGTGGTGCCGCCGCGAGGGCCGGGCGGCTCGCCGATGAGCATCGCGTGCAGCCGGACGACCGTGAGCACTTCCTTGACCGGCTCGGACGGATTGATGACTTTCAGGCTGCCGCCGAGCCGGCTCAGTTCCTTCTGGAACCGCACGAGCAGGCCGATGCCGAGCGAACTGAGATAGGTGACGCCGGACAGGTCGAGCCAGAGCCGGTGGGCGCCGCCGCGGACGAGTTGGTCGAGGTCGCCGGAGAGTTGGTCGGCCCAGTAGGCGTCGAGCCGGCCGCGCAGCTCGAGTTCGGCCTCGTCGCCGTCCCGCCGTCGTCGGGTAATTTCCATGTCGCCGGCCGCGCGCCCGTGCGCCGCGCGGTGCCTCGCCGTGGTGAACCGTAGCGCCGTGTACGCCGTAATCTACCGACCGCCATGTCGCGGGCAACTCCGCCCCGAGGCGTCAATTCTCCACGACGACTCGTAACATCTCGCCCGCCACGGCGCTTGAGAATCCTGGACGTGGAACGTCGATCCGTTCTCGGGAGCTTGCCATGGCGACCATCGACAAGGCGAATACGACTCTGAAAATCACCGCCGGCGACGATCCTCTTCGGATCAGTCTGCCGATCTTCGGAAACATCGTGATCCCCGGGATCAAGCCGACCGTGACGAAGAGCACGCAGCTGGCGGTCGGCTTCGACTTAAACTCGCCGACGATCGACGCCTTCGCGTCCATGCGGCTCAAAGGAACCGCGGGCGAGGACGTTTCCGGGTGGACGCTCGGGTTCGTCCAGCTCAAATACATCGGCACCGACCACGCCCGTTACCGCGGCACGACCCCGAAGCAGGGCAGCATCCTGATCACGTCGAGCAACAAGACCTTGTGCCGCGACACGGATGAGCCCACGGGAGGCAAGTCGCCCGAGGTGTGGTACGACAGTTTCAGTTTCCCGGGCGGGACGACGGGCCCCAACGGGACCAACCGGCTGGCCGCCGGGACGGTCATCCCGGCGGCGGGAGTTCTGGACGTCCCCGCGCATTTGCATGACCAACCCGGCCGGCTGTGGGCGTCCGTGGAAAAGAACACGGCCGCCGCCGGGTTTCCGAACAACTTTCTGCGCTACGCGGTCGGCGAATTACTGTTCTGCACAATGCTCGTCGCCCAGGAGCCCGGCGGCAAGTTTCACATCCTCAAGCACTTCTACTGGAACTGCATCTGGGAACACACGTTCAAGGTGGACGGCTCCGGCAACGTCGTGCCGGACAAGGCGATTCGCCTGCAACACAACATCCAGCGGCCCGCCCATTCCGGCAGCCCCAACGATCCCAAGTTCAACGGCAAGGAGTTCGACGTGAAACTGCCCGTGAGTCTGACCGTCTCGAATAAGCCGGCGCTCAAGTTCCCGGCCGCGGACTGGAGACATTCCTAGTTCGGTGCGGTTCGATCTACACATGCGGGGTCTGGCCAGTCTGTTCGGCGTCGAAGCGCCGCGCCAGGGCGATCTCGTCGCGCAACGAATCGCCGGCGGGGACGGTACAGCCGCGCGGGTCCAGGCAGAACAGGTCCCACCGCTCGCGCTTGTAGCCTTTTTGGCGGACGTACCAGCGGTCGCGGTTGTCCTGCTGGATCGGGAACAGGGCACAGAGGGAGGGCTTGTAGCGGAACTTGTCGCCCTCGGCCGCGCCGACCGCGTGCAGGACGCAACCGTCGTGGAAGAACGCGCACCAGCCGGCCACGACCCGCATCATCCGCTGGCCGAGCCGGCGGCGGCGCGGCACGAGGAAACCGTTGCGCTGCACCGCGGCGCGGGCCGCCGGCCGCATCAGTGGCAGGAACCTGTCGAGATTGGCCGCGATCGTCAGGACCTCTTCCGGATAAACGGGCGGCCGGGCTTCGCGGCAGCAAACGCCGTCGCAGCCGCGCCCGAAGGTACAGTCGAACCGCGCCTCGGCCAGATTGACGATCGGCAATTCCATCGGCACCATCCATCCTCCCCGCACGATTCTTAGCGATCGGCCGTCAGGTCCACGGATGGTATTCGGCCGTCGCCCCGCCCGGCCACCGCAGCGTGACGTTCATGGCGAACGAGACGCGATGGGGTTCGCCGCGGCACGGTGTCACCGAATGCCAGAGGTAGGCGGGGAAGATTAGCATCAGGCCCGGGCGCGGGAAGATCTTGACGTAGTTCCGTTGGCCGACGGCGGTGAGGTTGGCATTGAACCGCGGGTCGTGCAGGACCAACACCCCGTCGCCCGGCGCGAAGTAGTCGTCCGCGTCATCGGGCTGCTGAACCGGTGATCGGTCGTGCGCCTCCGTGCGAGCGTAATAGATGCCGACCAGGTCGGCGTTGTGGTTATGGACCATGGTAAATTCGCCGCGGCCCGCGTAGTTGCTGAAGAGCACCAGGTCGGCGCCCGCCAGGCCCGTGACGCCCTCGGCCGTCAGCCAGTGCTTCACCGCTTCGACGAACCAGTCCCGCAGCCGGGCGATGGCCTGGACGCGGTCGGCCAGCCGGAGCAGGTTCAGCGCGTCCGGGTGCATGTTGAAATCGCCGGCGAATCCCGTCCGCGAGTCGAACAGTCCGCACAATTCGGCGTTCACGGAGTCGGTGTCGGCGAACTGGATTGTCAGCAGTCGCGTGGGGAAGAGAGAATAATCGGTCACTTCCATAACGCCACCCTTACGCGTTCATGCCCAGTCCACCTGACGGCGCACGAACCGTTCCCAGGTCCAGCCGGCCTCGGTCACGGCCCGGTGCATGGCCAGTTCCGGCGTGACGTCCGGGTTGGGATTCACGTCGAGCACGCGCGGGACGCCGTCCTCGTCGAGCCGCGCGTCGAGACGCAGGTAGCCGCGGGCGCCGACGGCTCGCCACGTGCGGCGGGCCGCGGCCGTCAACGCGGCGCGCAACGGCGGGCGGATCTCGGTGTGATAGTGTAACCGTGAATTGAGATAGTCGCCGCTGTCGAGGTGCCACTTCGCCGCGTACGTGAACAGCCGCAGCCCGTTTTCGAACGACACTTCCCCGATCGAAAGATGCTCCGGCCCGGTTCGCCCCCATAGCGAGATGACGAATTCCTTTCCCGGGAGGAATTCCTCGACGACGACCGGCCCGGCACTCCGGGCGCGCAGCCGCTCGACGGCGTCGGCGTCGGCGCACACGGCGTCGTGATCCAGGCCGGCCGAGCCGTCTTCGTCCGCCGGTTTGACGATGCACGGGAACGCACCGGCCCGCGGCACCGGAACACCCGCCGCCGCGAGCACCGCCTTGGTGCGGTCCTTCCGCCGACACAGCGCCAGCGTTTCGCTGCCCGAGCCGGTGAAGCGGACGCCCGCCCACTCGAACAGTGCCGCGACTTGCGACTCCAGGCACGGCCGACCGAGCGGCGCTTCGCAGAGGTTGAAGATCACGTCCGGCCGGTGTGTGTCCAGGACCGACAGGATCTCGCGCACCTCCCCGCGGACGCCGGCGACCGCCGCATTCGGAAGCAATCGCGCGATCTCTTCCGCCGCTTCGGTCAGGTCGAATTCCCCGGCCGCACGCCCCGCGGGCAGTTCCTCGGGCGGGACGGTGTGCAAGACCAGGGTTTTCATCGGGCCTGTCGTGAGAGTCCTTCGGTCAGCCGGACCAGTCGCCCGGTGAAGAGATCCCGGAAGCGCCATCTGTCTGCGACCATTCTTGCGACCGACCTGGGCGGGTTCAACAGTGCGCGGGATTTCGCCTCCGCCGGGTTTAGGTTCTTCCATTCCCACCCGTACTTCCCATTGCGAGCGCCCGCATCGATGTGCGGGAGGGCGTGTTGAGTCATTCGCTTTCGGAGGAAGAAACCGTGGGGAAGCCGCGTCACAATCGACTGGCATGGCCAAGTGTCCCGCTGACCGGAGTGGTACTTCTGTTCCTCGGCGGCGGTCTGAGCATTGCCCGGGCCGCGGACGCGGGTGGCGGGCCGTTCACGATCAGGGGCCACAAGAGCGATGTCAAAAGCGTGGCCATCAGCCCAGACGGGAAGTGGTTGGCCTCCGGGAGCCAGGACCTGACGGTGAAGATCTGGGAGCTGGCGACCGGCAACGAGGTCCACACATTGCGGGGCCATCGCGGTGCGGTCCAGAGCGTGGCCTTCAGCCCGGACGGCAAAAGGCTCGCCTCGGGCAGCCTGGACGAAACCCTGAAGCTATGGGACGTGGCCACCGGTGAAGAACTGTTGACCCTCAAAGGGCATTCCCACTTTGTCACTGCCGTCGCCTTTAGCCCCGACGGAACGCGCCTGGCATCAAGCAGTGTGGACAAGACCGTGCGGGTGTGGGACACGGCCACCGGCAAAGACGCTCTGACGATCACCGGGCATGCCGACGTGGTCTGGAGCGTGGCGTTCAGCCCGGACGGCAAGCGGCTGGCCTCGGCGAGCCAGGACCGGACGGTCAAAGTTTGGGACGCGACGAGCGGGAAGGAACTCCTCAGCCTGCGCGGGCATGCCGACTGGATCTGGAGCGTGGCGTTCAGCCGCGACGGTCAGCGGATCGCCTCCGGCAGCCAGGACAAGACGGTGAAGCTGTGGGACGCGGCCACGGGCAAGGAGATCCGTACGCTCACGGGGCACAAAGATGGGGTCGCCTCCGTGGCGTTCAGTCCCGACGGCCGCCGCCTGGCTTCGGGGAGCGGTTTCCAGGACGGGACCGTAAAGGAATGGGACGTGGCCACCGGCAAGGAGGTCCGGAGCTTCAAAGGGCACACGAACACGATCAACAGCGTGGCGTTCAGCCCGAACGGCAGGCGGCTGGCCTCGGGAAGTGCGGACAACACCATTAAGGTGTGGAAACTGGCGGAGTGAGGCACGCACGGCTCGATGTGACGTTCAGACCTCCAGGTTTCAGGTGCGGTTCACGCCTTTTTTCGGCGAGCGGCTTTTGCTCCCTCTTTGCCTCGCGCCGTGCGAGTCTTCTTGGGAAGCCGCACCTTCCTGCGCCGCTTTACTCGGCTCGCGCAAGGGTTCAGCAAGAAGCTTGCGAACCTAGCTGCGGCAACGGCTCTATCAAGATCGTACGATTTCGCCGGGGCGGCACGCGCCGGACGGGGTAAAATGGTCCCATGGCTCGCCAAGATCCCATTGTTGGTTTCTGCTACACGTTGGAAGGGGACGGCCGCAAGTATTTTTTGAAGAATGCTGTTTTTCCGACGACGACCTCGCTGGTCTTTGATGTCTCTTCTGTCATCGATGACCAGTTCATTACGAAAATCGGTTCCGGGTTGGCTCCTTTTCAAAACGGAGTTTTGACGCTGCTCGATACCGCACTGCACCCGGTATCAAGTTACGGTTGGGACAGTACGACCTTGACGCGCGTGGACTTTCCCGCAATGGATGTGCACGTCAATAGCTTCGTTACGCTTACGATCACGCTCGGTGTCGTCAACGTGCAGCCGGTCACCCAAGATTCGAGCCCGGCGAGCGGGAGCGGCGGCGGTAGTAGTCCCCGTCGCAAAAGCACGAACGCGCTCAATTTCCATTTGAAGGCAATCCAAGACAGGAGAACGATCCGGGCGACCTATCCTTCGTCGGGACACCGCAAAGACCCGATAGTGAGCTTCCTGTTCAAGTTCACGGCTGACGGGATCAGCGACGACTTGTTCTTCGCCAGAATCGGCCCATTCAGCGTCGGCCAGGGCGCCTCAAATACGTTCGTGGTCACCTGCTCCGAATCTTCCGCCTCCCCGTTTCGCACCTGGTTTCAAACCGGCGGGAAGAGGTCAGGAAAAATCGAACACATGAATACAAGCATAAGGCCTTATTTCCGAATGGATTTTACCGGACTCAGCATCCCATCGATTTTTCCCGCATTCCCAGGGACTGTACCGGCCGAGATCACATTCGCATTCGACTCAGTGATCTTCTACCCGGTGAGCTAACACATGCGGCCAAGGCGACCCGACGTTCGGCGGTCGCGTGTATTCGTCGTCGCTCGGCCCGGCCCGTAGAGCCGCCTGAATTTCCGCTCGGTGACGGTCCGCCGGCCGCCGGCTAGAATTGCCCCAGGAGCAAGCGGACGAGGCCCGTGGCGGCAGGGGCATCGCGGGCAGCCGCTATTCGGGGCAACGAGTGGGCGGCGGCGGGGCCGGTCGGGGAGCAATGGCATGGCCGGTTTCGTTCGACGTGGCCGGTTGGCACGGTATTCGCCGTCCCTTTCGAGAGGTCGATTCCAGCCTACTCAGCGTTCGGCGGGGCGTGGAGGCCAGCCTCATGTCGACGATTGACGTGCGGCAGGATGGCGCCGGGGCCCCACCTGTTATTCTCGCCCCGCGGGATCCTCGCTACCTGACGCTCGACCTCTGGCGCGGGCTCGCCTGCCTCATGATCGTCGTCCTTCATGCCACCCACAACGCCAACGAGGCGATTGGGACGGCCGGTCCGCTGGGTAAGGCCGTACTCGCGATCCTTTCGCGCCTCGGCATCGGCGTGCCGATCTTCTTCGTGATCAGCGGCTACTGCATCGCCGCCACATCCGACTCGACCCGGCGCAAGCCTCGAGCACCTGCCCGCTTCTTCTGACGCCGATTCCGCCGCATTTTCCCACCGTACTGGGTCCTCGCCCTGATCTCGATCGTCCTGGTGGTTACCCTCACGGCCGCGGGTCACGGTGACGTCGTCTCGGGCGAGTACGGGTACATCCCACACCCGTCGACCCTCTCATGGTCGCAGTGGTTCGGCAACCTCACGCTGACCGAGACGTGGCGCCCGCATCTCATCGGTGACCCCGAGCTGAAGGTCGTCGGCCCGGCCTGGACGCTTTGCTACGAGGAGCAGTTCTACGCGGTGTGCGGCCTGATACTGGTCCTCGCGCCGCGTCAGTTCTTCGCCGGCATCGGCGTCGTCACTCTACTGACTCTCGCCATCGCCCCGGTCGCGATCGCGCGCCAGGATTTGCCGATCCACGGATTTTTCTTCGACGGTCGCTGGCTGATGTTCGCCGAGGGGGTGGCGGTCTACTACATCCTCAATTACGCGCGGTCGCCGACGCCCGGCGTGGTCCTCGTTGCCGTCCTGCTGGCCGCGATCGTCGCCCTCCGCTACGGACTCCCGGCGGTGGCCGCCCACCGGCTCGCAGCGGAGCGGTTCTGGGAACTGGTCGGGAGTACGGCCTTCGCTCTCGGGGTACTGCTCCTCCGCCCGTGGGACTTGCGGACGGCAAATTCCCGGCTCCTCCTTCCGATCGCTTTTTGCGGCCGAATGTGCTACAGCCTGTACCTCGTACACTGGCCGGTCAGCGTCCTCCTGACGGCCGCGTTCTATCGTGCTGGCGTCCGCGGCCTCTGGCCGACCCTGCTGATCGTCGCCCCGTTCACGATCGCCGCCTCGATCGCCGCCTCGTGGCTCTTCCACCTGACCGTCGAGCGCCGGTTCCTCAACCCCCCGAACGCCGCTCCCACGCCCAATGGGTCGCAGACCCCTGGAGCCTGTCAAATGCGCATCGGCTTGTTAGGAAGTTGCGGGAAGTGAAGCCGGACAAAATAGGACGCCGCTATGCCATCCAGCCGTGAAGTTCTCGTCGGCCGGGATCCGACCGGCTAGCCGGGCAACTCGCTCACGGCCACGACCGTGACCGTGCGATTTGCGTCGTCGATGTCGTAAAAAAAGACGAGCGGTTCGACGATCCAGATTCGGCGACTGCCTGACCGGGATTCGCCTTGGGCATGCGGGTTCCGGCCCAGAATCGGATCGACCGAGTCGCTCGCCGCTGTGACCCCGGCGCGATCCGAAGCCCGAATCCAAACGTCCGCCAACTGGCGTTTCGCGGCTTTTCGCCAGCGGACGCGGTAGTTCACAGCGACTCCAAGTGTCGCTTGACCTCTTCGTAGGTCAGTTCGCCGCCCTCGCGGTCGAAGACGTCCAGCTGGTCGTCAGTGAACACGTCGTTCGCGCGGTCGTACATTCGTCGCCGATTTTCGACTTCGAGTCTGCGAAGTCGCTCGTGTTCGTCGGGCGTCAAGAAAAAGCCCACGGTGCGGCCGGCCGCGTTGGTCAACTCGGCTGGGGCCGTCAGTTTCGCTTCCAAAACTGGATCGACCGTCAACTTGGTCATCGCGCGTCCCTCGGGAGTCGGACTCGCCATTATACCTTAACGGGTGGCTTCGGAGCGAGGTCTGCCGACCCTGCGCGGCCGACACCCTTTCCCCGATTCCAAGGCCCGGCCTCCAGGGGATCTCTGTGCTCGTGGGGGAAAAGGCCAAAACCAGGAAACACCCGGTTTTTGTCCCCGGCCGGGTTTTTTGATCGTCGAGCTAGTGCCGGAAAAAGTTGTCTACCCTCACGAGGCAAGCGTCAAAGGAGTCGACCATGACCAAGTACATGTTCGTCTATCACCGCCCCGAAAACGCGGGGGCCAAGTCGTCGCCGGAAGACATGCAACGGCTGATGAAAAAGTGGCAGGATTGGATCGCCGACGGCATGGCCAAGGGCTGGCTCGTCAGCCGCGGCAACGGGCTCACCGATCCCTGCCGTGTCGTCGATAACAACAAAGTCGTGACCGACGGGCCGTTCATGGAAACGAAGGAGATCGTCGGCGGGTTCTCGATCGTTCAGGCCGAGAATATCGATGCCGCGGCCGAGCTGGCCAAGGAGTGTCCGGCGTTGCTCTCGAAAGGCCATATCGAGGTGCGTGCGCTGTGGGACCAAAGCTGACGGGACGGTGCCCCGATGGGCAGACGAAAACTAAAAACGGTGAGTCAACGCGGCGCGTCCGTGCCTCGGCGGATGGCCGGCGGCGTCGGTTTCGCGGGCTCGTTCCGGCACCCCATAAACCACATGCCGAGATAGAAGACGACGCCCGCGGCGACGATTAATTTGAGGATGCGCGAAAACGTTCGGCCCATCGCCGTTTCCAGCCACCCCGCCTCTGACGGCAACCGGAACCGGCCTCCCGCCAATTGATCGACGTCGTGCCGGCGAACGAACGCGACGCCCTCAGGGGTCAGGGTGTAGTGGAAGGAGGTGCTCTTTTTGATGGCGGCGTGCGAGTCTTCGGGCGTCACGAGTTCCGCCGGCAGAGGGAAGGCGTTGAACAGGACCAAACCCTCGCCGACGAGGAGTTCCGCGGCGTCCTTCTCCTCGGCCACGAAGGCCCGTGGTCTCTCGTGGAGCTTCAACAGGACGCAGCCGATGACACGCCTGAGTCCCTGCGCGATCTTCGCCATCTCGCCCTCCGCGACGCTCGGGCCGCTGCGTCAATGCGACAGTCAACGATACGTTGCGCCGTCCGCCTGTCAAACGTTCTATCCCGGCCGAAGCGTGCGTCGGTCATGCGGTCGCGCCTGGATCACGACGACGGTGATGTCATCGCCCTGGGGCCGGTCCCGGGAAAAGTCCCGCACCTCCTGACAGAGCGCGCGGGCCATGCCCGCCGCCGTCTGACTCTGATTGGCGCGGGCGACCGCCAGGACCCGCTCGATGCCGAAGTACGAGCCGTCCGGCGACTTCGCCTCCAGAAGACCGTCGGTGAAGACCAGCACGGCCTGGCCCGGTTCCAGTACCCGCGGCGGCGCGCAAGGAAATGCGACGTCCGGGTCGATGCCGAGCGGAAGGCTCGTGGCGTCGAGTCGCGTCACGGCCCCGGATGCGTCGAGCAGATAGCCTTCCACGCCGGCGCCGACGTAAAGAAAGGAGCGGGTGGCGGGGTCGAGGCTGGCGAACAGCAATGCCACAAATCGTCCGTCCCCCGTGTCCTGGCACAGGATGCCGTTGGCGAGGACGAGGGTTTCGCTGACGTCGCGGTGCGTCAGGGCCAGCGCCCGCAAGTAGGCGCGCGTCGACGC
>DATJGQ010000758.1:0-2099 GCA_035494815.1 Gemmataceae bacterium | reverse complement strand
GCGATGTGCACGAAGCCGGTGCCGGCATCGGCGGTGACGAAGCCGCCCTCGAGCAGGCGCACGTCGAAGTCGTAGCCCTGGCCGCGCAGCGGATGCGCCGCCAGCAGCCCCTCGAAATCCTCAGGCGCGACGTCGCCCAGCACCTTGGGCGTGAACTTCGCCGCCTCAGCCACAGCGCCGACCAGCTCCTTGGCCAGCACCATCTTCTCGCCGACTTTGGCGCGGCTGCCCTCGCCCACCTCGGCGACCTCGACCAGCGCGTAGGCGATGTCGGGCCCGAAGGCGAGCGCGCGATTGCCGGGCATGGTCCACGGCGTCGTAGTCCAGATCACCACCGAGGCGCCGTCGAGCTTGCCGCCCTTGGACTTCACCACCGGGAAGCGGACATGGACGGTGTCCGACGTATGGTCGTGGTATTCGATCTCGGCTTCGGCCAGCGCCGTCTTCTCGACGACGCTCCACAGCACGGCCTTGGAGCCCTTGTAGAGGCCGCCATTCATCAGGAACTTGCCGAGCTCGTTTGCGATCACGGCCTCGGACTCGTAGGCCATGGTCGAATAGTAGTTGTCCCAGTCGCCCTCGACGCCGAGCCGCTTGAACTCCTCGCGCTGCACGCCGATCCAGTGATCGGCAAAGGCGCGGCACTCGCGGCGGAACTCGCCCACCGGCACGGCATCCTTGTCCTGGTTCTTGGCGCGGTACTCCTCCTCGATCTTCCATTCGATCGGCAGGCCGTGGCAGTCCCAGCCCGGCACGTAGTGGCTGTCCTTGCCCAGCATCTGCTGGGTGCGCGTCACGAGGTCCTTCAGGATCTTGTTGAGCGCATGCCCGATATGGAGGTTGCCGTTGGCGTAGGGCGGGCCGTCATGCAGCACGAACTTCGGGCGCCCGCGGCTCTCGGCGCGCAGCCGGTGGAACAGCTTCATGTCGGCCCAGCGCTTCAGGAGCTCGGGCTCCTTCTTCGCGAGACCGGCGCGCATGGGGAAGTCGGTCTTGGGCAGGAAGACGCTGGATTTGTAATCAGTTGTCACGAGAAACTCGATGCAGGCAGGAGCGACGGACGACTGCCGCGGGGGCAGTCAGGAACAGGCATAACGACCCGGCCGCGGTCAGCGGACCGGGCGGATAATTCGCTCCAAAAGGACCCTGAGAGACATGGGGCCGGCAATCTATGGGCGGGGGTCCGGGGGGTCAAGGCAGCGGCCTTGCAGGCAGTGCAGGCAAAATCGGGACTTTCCGGCATTCCCGGAATTTCCGGCGGAGAGCGTGGTGTTGGCATCCCGAGCACGCCCCCATGGCTAGTGGGCCAAGCGCCCGGGGTTTCATGTCCCAAGTCATGACGGTATTATAACTACCGTTATCGACATGGGCAAGCCAATCTTGACGGCTGCGGGCCGTCGTCGGGATAATCGATGCACTGCCGGACAAGTCCCTGTCGGGGCCAGGGCCGGCGATTTCTCCCCTTACTGGCGGACTTGCGGGCCGCCTGCGAACACACAACCGAGGAGAACGCGCATGTCCTTCTGGACGCAATTGCGCCTGCCGACGGAGCGTGAGCTTCTGGTCGGCTTCTACGACCTTGCCGGCTACACGCGTCACGCGGAGAAAACCGAACCGCAGGAACTGTTGGCAACGATGGCGGGCTTCTTCGCCCGGACCGGGCAGATCGTCGGCGATGCCGGCGGACGCCTGATCAAGACCCTGGGCGATGCCGGCCTGGTGGCCTTCCCGGCCGAAGCGGCCGATGCCGGCGTGCTGGCCTTGCGCGCCGTGCAATCGGCGGGTCGCGAATGGCTTGGCCAGCACGGCTTCAGGACCAGCATCGTCGTCAAGCTGCACCTGGGGCCCGTCGCGATCGGCCGGGTCGGCAGCCCGGGCGAGGAGATCATCGACGTCTACGGCAAGACGGTGAATGTCGCCGCCACCTTGCCCAGCACCGGGCTCGCCATCACGCCGGCGGTCTTCCGCAGCCTGCAGGCCGAGACCCGCAGGCTCTTCAAGAAGCACACGCCGCCGATCAGCTACATCGACGCAGCCGATTCGCGGCCGGACTGAGGGCGGGGCCAGGACGGGGCCAGGACGGGGCCAGGACGGGGCGG
>DATJGQ010000757.1:0-3448 GCA_035494815.1 Gemmataceae bacterium | reverse complement strand
AGACCTTGACCGTACCGTCGGTCCCTCCGGAATGGACGTACTTGCCGCTCGCGGTGACCGCGAGGCTGTAAACGCTCTTCTGCCCGGCCTCGATGCGGACGACGCCGCTCTGCGTGTCGGGCACCCAGACGGAGAGTTCGTCCTTCGCGGCGGCCACAACGTGACCGTCCGGCGTGAAGTCGAGACCGGCGATCGGCCCGCGGAGGACGCGGTAGTCCAATTCCTTGCCGGTGGCGACCTCGAAGACGCGGGCGATGCCGTCTTCGCCACCGGCGGCGATCCGGGCGCCGTCGGATGAATACGCCAAAGCCCACAGGCCGCCTTGCCGCAGCGTGCGGGTCGGCATGCCGGTGCCGGAGTCGTGAATGTGGATGCCGTTCTCGTCCGCGGTGGCGAAGGCGCGACCGTCCGGGGCGTAATCCGCCGCCCGGATATCTCCGGCGGCCAGAGGCTGCAGTTCATTGCCCCAACTCGGTCCGAACACGACGAGCTTGGGACCGGCGGCGGCCAGAACCGTTTTCCCGTCCGGGGAAATCGCCAGCGATCGGACGCGCCGGCCCGCAGTGAGGTCTTCGGGTCGCACGCGGAACTGCGTCACGGTCTTCCCGGACGCCGTGTCCAACAAGTAAAGCACGCCACCGCCGTCGTCCGTTTCACCGCCGACGAGCAGTCGCCCGCCACGGCCCACCGCGATACTGTTTAACGATCCACTGGCGACCTGTGCCTCCCAGAGGAGCCGTGGCTCGAACGCCCGGACTTGCGGCACGGTTGCGGTTTGAACCGGTGCCCCGCTGCGCTTCGGCTGGGCCGGCGGCGGCACGTCCAATTCCCTAAGCACTTTCCTCGCCCTCGCCGCCCATTCCTTGGGCCCGGTGAAGACCAGGGTGTTGGTTTCGCCATTGACCTCCATGTTGAGTATCGGAATATTCCCTCGAGTCATATCCGGCGCAAACGCGTCCTTAAGTGCATTCGCTGCTTCATGTGCCCTTACGTGCTTACATGCGTACGTAAACGTCTCGTGGCCGGCAGCGGCCCCCTGCTTAGGCTGGGTCGGAGGCGGGACATCGAGCGTCTCGAGCACCTTCTTCGCGTCGGCGACTTTGCCCGACCAGCCGGAGATCAGCACATTGTTGGTCCGCTCGTCCGTCTGAAACGTGACCATCTGGCCGGTGTAGTTGCGGTCGTTCGCGAACAGGTCGCGGAGTTTCTGCACCGCGTCGGCGGCCTTGATGTACTTGCACGGCACGACGAGCGTCTCGCGGGTCTGCGGCTTTTCGGGGACGCCCTCCGCGTTCTTGAGCATCTCGACGATTCGCGTGAGGTTGCCGGCGGTGTCCTGCAGGATCATCGTGGCCCGGCCCGTGCCCATTTGGTTCCAGGCGACGACGTGGCCGAACGGCCCCATCATTTTGCGAATCTCCGGCACGAGTTCCTGGTCATTGGCATTCCTGAGGTGATGCATGAGCACGACCAGCTCCGTCTTGCCGTAGTTCGGTAGGGCATCCGCGGTGACGGTTGGCAGCAGCGAACGGTCGATCTTTTCGTCGGCCGGCACGACCGTGAACGAATTCTTCCGCCGCACGAGCAGAAACTTCTGCTGTACGAGAGCCTCGTTGAGGATGTCCATTACTTCGGGGATGGTATACTGGCGCGGCTTGCCGTCGGGACCGGGCGGCGGGTTGAAGGTAAATGTTCCTGTCGGCTTGTGCGTGCTGATGAATGGCAGGCCGGATTCTTTGCTGAACCAGTCCAGGACATCAACCCAGCGACGGTCGACACATTGAATTCTCACGCGCTTGTCTGTCGCGCCTCGAACGTCGACCGGCGCGCCGGTGGGTCCGTCGACCCCCGCCCCCTTGTATAATGCCCTGAGCTCCGCCTCCGCTTGCGCTTGGTCGGCCACGGCTCGATCTCGTTGCACCTGGGCCCGCCGGAGTTCACTTTCAGGGATGAATCCCTTCTTCCGCTTCGTTTCCGCGTCCTTTAATTCGGCTTCCGCCGCATTGAGGATTTGCAGACCGGCCCGTAGTCGTGCACGTGCTGCCTCCAGTCGCGACTCGTCAATTTCCGTGAGCTCTTTGCTAGCTACTCTCGTTCCCGCGGCCTCGAACGTTACCCGCACCGACGTCTTGCCGTCGCGAACGATTTCGACCGGATCGTCCTTCAGGACCTTGCCGTCCTTCGTCGCCAGGAATTGGTGCCAGCCTTGCTTGAGCCGCACTTCCGCCGGGCCGGCACCGGTGATGACCAGGTCCTTGCCGTCGAGCGTTACCTTGATGTTCGGATCGTCGACTTCGACGACGAGCGTGCCCTCATCGGTCTTGAAGCGAAGGATCGTCGCGACCGCCTGCACGATTTGCGTGTAGCCGGTCGCCTCGGTGACGACGAACAAGCCCGCTAGAATTGGCAGCACCGCCGCGGCCCAGTGCCAGCGGCTGCGGCGCGTCGGCGGCACGCCGGCAATCGCCGGCAGCGGCACAGCGGCCGGCTGCTGGACGTGCGCCAGACAGCGGCCGAGCAGACTCGCCACGTCGCCGGCACTCGCAAAACGATTCGCAGGTTCCTTCGCCATCAGCTTGTTCACGATCGCCTCCAGCCAGGCGGGGATTTCGGGGTTCTGTTCGCGGATCGGTTTCGGCGTTTCGTCGGCGACCTTTCGCAGCACCTCGATCGGGTTGCCGCGAAAGGGCGGGCGGCCGGTGCACAGGGCGTAGAGCACGCTGCCGAGACCGAACAGGTCGCTGCGGGCGTCCACCGGTTCGCCGCGGGCCTGTTCCGGGGACATGTACTGCGGCGTGCCGGTGATGACGCCGCTCTGCGTGACGCTCGCGTCGTCGACCGCCCTGGCGAGGCTGAAATCGGTCAGCTTCACCCGCTCGACGCCGTTCTCCAGCAGGATGTTCGCCGGCTTGACGTCGCGGTGGACGATCCCCTGTTTGTGGGCGGCCGCGAGCCCTTCGGCGACTTGCGTGCCGATGCGGAGGATTTCCGGCACCGGCAGCGGCCCACCTTTCGCGAGCTTGTCCTGCACCGACTGACCGGCGACGTAGTGCATGACCAGGTACGGCAATCCTTTGAACTCCTCGACCGCATGGATGGTGACGACGTGCTCGTGACAGACGGCGGCGGCGGCGCGGGCCTCGCGGTCGAACCGCTTGCGGGCCGAACCGCTCACCGCCAGTTCCGGGGCCATGACTTTGATCGCCACGACGCGGTGCAGCGCCGGGTCGAGGGCCTTGAAGACAATGCCCATGCCGCCGCGACCGATCTCCTGCAAGACCTCGTAGCCGTTGATTCGGCCGAGGCTGCCGGGCTGGTCGGACGGGTCGAGGATGTCGGGCATCTTGGCAACCTCCGCCGGTTCGGCGTCCGGGTCGGACTTGAGACGTTCCATGACGGTTCGCAGGGCGCCGTCATGCGGCGACGGCTCGCGAAGTTTGCGGGCGCC
>DATJGQ010000756.1:0-4171 GCA_035494815.1 Gemmataceae bacterium | reverse complement strand
CACCATCTCGACATTCACATTGAGAAGGGCATGCACTGCGTCGATTGCCATTTCGTACAGGACATGCACGGCAACACTCGTCTGCAAATGGAGGTGCGGGCCGGCTGCGAGATCCAGTGCGTCGATTGCCACGGCACCGCCGACAAGCGGGCGACGCTGCGGACCAGCGGGCCGGCGTCTTACACTTCATCGCCCGACGGATCGGGCCGCAATCTCGCCGCGATGCGGACACCGTTCGGCAAACGCCGGTTCGAGCGTGACGGCGACGCGATCTATCAGAACTCGATGGTCGAGGACGGCGTTCGCTGGGAGGTCGTGCAGACGGCCGACACGATCACGCCCGGTCATCCGCGCTACAACGCCAAGTCACACGTCGCCAAAACGATTCGTTTCGAAGGCGACGAGATGGTCTGGGGCGATTGGCCCAAGGGCGACCAGTGCCCCGCGCACTCGAACACGAATATGCACTGCATCGCCTGTCACTCGGCGTGGAACCCGAGCTGCTACGGCTGCCACCTGCCGCAGCGCGCGAACGTCAAGATGCCGCACCTGCACTGGGACGGCGACGTCACCCGCAACTACACGCCGTACAACTTCCAGACGCTCCGCGACGAGGTGTACATGCTCGCCCGCGACGGCGACGTCACCGGCAACCGCATCGGCCCGGCCCGCTCCAGTTGCGCGATCCACGTCGGCTCGTACAACCAGAACCGCGAATCGATCTACGTTCAGCAGCAGACCATCTCCGGCGAAGGGATGAGCGGCATCGCCTTCTCGACCAACGTCCCGCACACGGTTCGCGGCCGCGACGGCACCAAGCAGTGCACCGACTGCCATGTGTCGATGGCGAACGACAACAACGCCTGGATGGCGCAACTCCTGATGCACGGGACGAACTATCTGAACTTCGTCGGCAAGTACGCGTGGGTCGCGGCCGGCGAACACGGGCTCAACGGCGTCATCGTCACCGAGCGCGACGAACCGCAAGCCGTAATCGGCAGTTACCTGCACTCGCTCGCGTTCCCGGAGCGCTTCCGCAAGCACGTCGAGCACGGCCGCGAACTCGACCACGCCCACGAGCACCCCGGCAAGGACATCGGCGAGGGCCTGCGACACCCGTTGGCGAAGCCGGAGATCTTACAGGTGCAGAACCGCGGCGAGTATCTGCTCGCGGCGTGCGGCGAAGGCGGCCTTCGCGCGTTCGATATCGCGATGATCGACAACAAAGCGTTCGCCGAGCGGATCACCACCGCTCCGGTCTCGCCGCTCGGCCAGCGGTTCTACGTCGAGACGAAGTACGCCGCCGCCGTCGCCGCCCCGACCACATTGGCCCCCGACCCGACGCGGACGCACCGCCCGGAGAACCGCGAGCAATCGGTGCACGCGCTCTACGCGAACGTCTATGTCGCCGACAAGTTCGAGGGGCTTGTCATCGTTGGCGTCGCGACGATGATCGACGGCAACCCGAAAAACAACTTCCTCAAGCGCGAACTGACGTTTAACCCCAACGGGGTTCTAACGGGCGCGCGGACGATCACGATCGTCGGCACCTACGCCTACATCGGCTGCGACGCGGGACTGGTCGTCGTAGACTTGAACGACCCGAAGTGTCCGAAAGTCGTGCACATCGTCGGCGCGCCATTCATCAACGGCCCGCGGTCGATCCAGGTGCAGTTCCGCTACTGCTACGTCGCCGACGAGGCGGGCATTAAGGTGCTGGACGTGACGAACCTCGACCGCCCACAACCGGTCGCGCAGTACCGCATCCCCGGGATTTACAGCATCTATCTGGCCCGTACTTACGCCTATTGCGCCGCCGGCAGCCGGGGGCTGGTAATCTTCGACATCACGCGGCCCGACCGGCCGTTCATCGACCAGGTCTTCGACGCCGGCGGCTGCATCGACGACTGCCACGACGTCAAGCTCGGCATCACTTACAACAGCGAGTTCGCGTATCTCGCCGACGGCAAGAACGGGCTGCGGGTGGTGCAACTGACGTCGCCGGAGACGCCCGGCAACGACGGGTTTGCCCCGCGACCGACGCCGTGGCTGGTCGCGACTTACAAGCTGCCGCACGGGGCAAAGGCGCTCTCTGTCGCCAAGGGCCTCGACCGCGACCGGGCAGTCGACGAGAGCGGCAACCAGATCGGCGTCTTCGGCCGCGTCGGCGCCCGGCCGCTCAATCTCGAGGAGCAGCGGAAGCTCTACTTGCGGAACGGGCGGCTGTGGGTGGTGACGGACGAGGTGGCGGATTACAGCGCGCCGCGTAAATAGTCCCGCGCTTTTCCGTGGGCGTCCGCGGTCGCGTCATGCTACCTTTAACAGTTGTCGTCCCCTTGCGGCACTTTGCTCAGAAGCAGCCCAACATGCCCCGTCGCGGCGATTGGCTGGCGAAGCCGGCCGTGTACACAACCGCGGCCGTCGTGCTCGGGCTGTGCGTCTACGCGTTCTCGCTCGGCAGCGAACTGACCAACGGCTCATTCAAGGTCGAACCGTTGGCCGTGTACTTCCTGGCGAAAGGGATCTTCTGCGCCATGTCGCTCGTGCTCACGTACTCCGTCCTGGAGGCGCTTCGAAATCTGCGCGAGTAAACGTGATTCAGGCTGTCAGGGAACCGGGAAGCTTCGCCACATCGGGATGAAGAAGACGAACAGGAACAGCAGGAACAAAGCCAAGCCGATCATCCCGAAAATGATCTGCCAGGTGACCCAGCGGTTCGCCGCTTCACCCAATGTGCGGTTGCCCCGATCGAAATCTCCGGAGTTGTTAGCCGTACTCATGGTTGCACCTCGCTCTGTTGCCTTCCCAGTCGCAGCCGTTCGGCGGACTTCCATTCTCGCGACACCGGCGGCGAAACTCGACTCTTAGCGGCAAATGGGATGCCGACCCGGGGGCATCACGCCGCCTTCGCCTTTCGCGCGATCGGCTGATGCTTCCACCGGCGGTGCAGCCAGAAGTATTGCTCCGGGTGGCGACGCACCAGCCGTTCCAGCGCCGCGGTGTACCGCCGCGTGATCGCTGTCACGGCGTCGCGGCGGCCGGCATACTCCGCGGGGTCGATCACCTCTTCGCAGATGACCTGGTACCGCATCGGCTCGCCGACCTTCGGGACGCCGGTCACCATCAGCGGCGCGTTGTATTCGAGCGCTAGAAGGGCGATTGATTTGAACGTCGACGCCGGCCGGCCGAAGAAGTCGACGAACAGACCGCGCTGGCCGGCGTCCTGGTCGGCGAGCATCGCCAGCGCCCCGCCGGTCGCGAGCGTCTGCTGAATTTGCCGGTAATCGGTGTTTTTGTCCAGGATCCGCTGGCCGGTGCCCTGGCGGAAGCGGGTGAGGAAGCGATCGAGGTGAGGGTTGTCGAGCCGGCGGGCGACGGCGCTCGACCGGAAGCCGAGCAAGCCGAGGGCATAACCGGCCATCTCCCAGTTGCCGAAGTGCCCGGTCACGATCAACAGCGGCCGGCCGCACGTGAGGCCGTCCACGATCGGATCGCCGCCGACCAGTTCGATGTGCCGCCGCCAGTTGGTCACGTGCAACTGGCGCGG
Organism: Gemmataceae bacterium; assembly: GCA_035494815.1. GTDB lineage: Bacteria > Planctomycetota > Planctomycetia > Gemmatales > Gemmataceae > DATJGQ01. The sequence continues at coordinate 624 of DATJGQ010000756.1, read as the reverse complement.
CAGGCGGGTGATCTCGACGAGGACCGTGCAGAAGTGGTCATAGACGGCGCGGACGATGCGGTCGAGGCGGCCGGCGGAAGCGTCGGGAAAGGCGTGGCGGAGGTTGTCGCGGGCGACTTCGCGATGCCGGCGGTCGACGTGGTACGCCAACCAGGCCAGTCCGCTGGCGAGGGCGCGGGCGATTGTCGGCGTCAGCGCCTGCACCAAGCCAACCATCAGCCGCACGGCGAGATAGACGGCGTAATCGACGACGGGGTGGCGTTCCTTCGCCATGAGGCGCGTCCTTCGAAAATAGCCGGCGCACTCCGTGTGCCGGGCCCGGCACACGGAGTGCGCCGGCTACTTTGTAGCCGATTCTAACGAATCTTGTTGAACAAGGGCAATCCGGGTCGCGTATAAGTATGCGACCTTCCGGCACCCAGGAGTCCCACCGTGCCCCGACCCCGTCCCGACGTGCGCGGCTTTACCTTGATCGAATTGCTGGTCGTGATCGCCATCATCGCCGTGCTGATCGCGCTGCTCTTGCCCGCCGTGCAGGCCGCCCGCGAGGCCGCCCGCCGCTCGTCGTGCGTGAACAACATGAAGCAGATCGGGCTGGCGGTGCACAACTACCACTCGACGTAC
>DATJGQ010000755.1:0-3003 GCA_035494815.1 Gemmataceae bacterium | reverse complement strand
GCCCTTCTGCCCGTTCGGAAGCACCAGAACATTGGCCCCGCTCGCGGACCGTTGGAACAGCGCCGCCGGCGTCCGCGTCGTCGCTTCCGCACAAAGCCCGGCGAGGACGGCGAGCGAATACCGCGGATTGACCGGATTGTCACCCGACGTGACGACCGCGCTGAGCATGTGGGCGAACGTCTCATCGCGAGCTATGAACGACCGCCAGCCGAAGGTGACCGGCAACGACGATCGGAACCGCTCGGTCAAGGAATTGCAATCGGGCCGGCCGATTAACAGCAGATGGTTTGTATTGAGATCGTTGTCGGTCACGTCCTTGTCAGCCTTGATCGGCAGCGTCTGGTTGGACCAGCGGGTGCGGACGAGCCGTTGCACCTCTTCGGCTGCCGACCGGTTGCCGGCTTCCTCGTTGCGGGTGCCGTACACGATCAGTGTCCGCTCGCGCTCGGCGTCGAACGACATCAGCGAATACGGACTCGCCGGTTGTCCGTTCGAGCCCGGCAGGCCCGAGGCGTTGAGCCATTCGTCAAAGAATCGCGATAAGCTCTGCCCCAATTCGCGCTCGAAGTGGGCGCGGAACTGAGCCGCCGTGACTTCGTGGCCGGCGTGCTCCCGGCCGAAAGAATCCATCAGCCGCGCGAACTTTTCGGCGCCGACGGACTGCCGCAGCTCGTTCAGGACGAGCACCCCCTTCCCGACCGCGACGCGATACCACTCGTCGCCCGGTGTCGCCCGTGTCTGGGCGAGCGGAAAATCGCTCGTCGCACGGGCGGCGGCGAGATAACTGCTGCGATAGGCGTTGAGCGTCACGGCGAGTCGATCGCGACTGGCCCGAGAGAGTGAATTTCCCGTTTGGTCCGAGCCGTTCGCGTTTGCGGGAATGCTAACGGCCCGCTCGTTCGGCGTTCCCGACCGCTCGTGCCGATCGCGCTCGACCAGTGCGTTTTCCAGCGCCACATACCGCTCGTACTCAGCGAACGCGGCCGCCAGCCAGACGTCGGCGTCTGTCTTTGGCAACAACGTCCCGTGCCAGGCAGCGATCGTATGAACCTGTTCGTCGCGATCCGCGTCTCTGTCCCTTTCCCGGGTGTCGAGCCGAGACTTCAGGTCCGCGGCGACGACCGCCCGATCGGACTCCGCCGGTGAGGCCGGGTGCAGAATCGTCCACGGGTTGCTGACGAGCGGGCGGATCTCGGGATATTTGCGTCGCTCGTCCTGAGTCGGTTCCCAGGTGATGCCGAGTGGCGGCCCGAAGACCGCCCACGTTTCCATGCGCTTGGCCATCGCCGCCGTCGTGTACTTGGCGTCGAGCGAATGGGCGGCGGCGAGCGGGGCGGTCGTAAAGGCCTCGCGGCCGAAGTCGGCGCCGATCTTTCCTTTGTGCTTCTCGTACAGCTTCAGCCAGACCTTGTCGCGGTCCGACGGCCGCCAGACCAGGTTCGCCGGCCGATCGTGCACACTGGCGATCGTCTCCAGACGGACGTCGATGTCCTTCGTGTTGTTGCAGCCCCAGTAGAAGCCGGGCGTGCCGCCGAACCATTCCCCACGGCTGCTGCGATACAGCTTGCTCTTGTGCGTACCGAGTTCGAACATGGCGATCTCGTTCGTCTTCACGTCGGCGATCAGCCATTCATTCGTGTACAGGCCGTTGTTCGCGTTCTTGAGGATTTCGACAGCGGCGTCGATCGAATCGGCGTATTGCAGCGCCTTGCGGATGCGGCCGGCGAGGGCGAGGCCGTTGATGTCGAACCGCGTCTGGCGGATGGTCGTCTCGGTGACGATCAGGCCCGCCGAATTCAGGTAGTAATCCATGCCGCTCTGGATGCCGCCGGGGAACGACTGCATCAGCACGCGGTGGCCATTGGCCGGCTTCACATCCAGCCAGACGTTGAAATGGTCCGACGCGTACAGCCCGAACATGGTGATGTGGCCGAAGACGATCGTGCCGTCGGCGGTCGCGGGCCCGGTGGCGGCGAACGCGCTGCAGTGGTCGCCTGATGGCGGCGGCATCTGCCGCGGTCGGTTGCGCGGGAAGAGCTTGCCCTCCAACCCGGTCGGCCACGCCTCGTTCGCCGTGTCGAGCGTGAAAATCTCCGGCCAGCAGTTCAGGGCCGCGATATCCACGACGTCGATCGGCCGGCCGTCGTACTTCACGCCCGCGTCGGACGCGCCGTCGGCGATGCCTTTCATCTCTTCGAGGTATTCCGTCTCGAACTTGCGCAGGAAGAGCGAGTTGACGAGCGTCCGCGTAATCCGCCATGCCCCCGCGGGATCCTTGTGCCCCTGCTCGGCGGCGACGCAGCGGACGAACGCCGCGATCTCTGGCCCCATGAGCTTGCCGTGCTGGTAGCCGCGCTCGTACGGCTCGCCTTCGACGTGCAACACGATCCACCCGGCTTGCGGGTAGCGATAGCCCTTTGCTTCCCTCTGCACGGAAAGCGGGTCGGGCCGGAATAATGATGATTCGGCTGCGACGGCCGGCATCGCGATGATGATGGCAAGGACAGAAGTCACGAAGGCGCGCATGAGTTCTTCTCCGCGAGAGAGGTGGAGATCAGAATAGCCGAACCGTGACGGGGGAACAATCGTGCGGACCGGGCCGAACTGCGAACCGCCGTGAGGTCGGCGGCGTCATTGCCCTTGACGAGGGCTCACGGCGACTCTAGTTTCACGACAGAGGGCGCTTAGCTCAGTTGGCTAGAGCACCAGCTCGACAAGCTGGGGGTCACTGGTTCAAGTCCAGTAGCGCCCACTCGATTCAAGCCCTTAGCCGATCCTCTTTTGAGTGAACCTGCCGACGGTCGGCAGTGCGGCACAAGAACCCTGGATTCTGCGGAAGACTTCCGCAAAACCCTTGGGAGAGTGCCCCATGGCCCGACCTCGATCTGTTCCCTCGTATCGTCTTCACCGACAAAGCGGACAAGCGATCTTGACCCTGACCGACGGCGTCGGCGGCCGCCGCGACGTGCTGCTCGGCAAGTACAATTCGGCGGCGAGTCGCGC
>DATJGQ010000754.1:0-8221 GCA_035494815.1 Gemmataceae bacterium | reverse complement strand
GTATCCGAGGGCCTCTCCCCTTAAAAAACTTGGCTTAACCATGCGGTTTGTGGGGGGGATTTGCGTGGTTTGAGTTTTTGTTGTCGGCATTGTGAACGTGAGGTGTTGACCTGGGCGCTTTCGCTCTTCGGCACGGCCTTGCACCGTCTTGTGCTGCAGACCTCTGATGGGGTTGAGTGTAGCGCTGAAGTGCGGATGTTACGACCCGGCGTTGCGTTGGAGTGCGATGATTGAGAGGGCGATGGCGGTGAGTGAGAGGGCTGCGTCGATGATGGCCCAGGCTACGAAGAAGGCGGTCATGTGAAGTCGATGTCTTCGCTGGTTGTGAGGGCGGGTTCGGGGTCTGTTTGGGGTTCGCTGTCGAGGAAGGGATCGTCTACCTGTTCGGAGGGGGGTTCAATCCCTTTGTTTATGCCGTTGCTCGGTGCTTTCCCGAAGTGGTAACTACTATCCTTTACTACACCAACACTCATGTATGTATACGGGACGGGAAAGCTGCTCAAATCGGCTTGGTTAGTGGGTTCTAACCCCTGCTCGGACAGGCGCGACCCGTCCGATTCACGCCGGTATCCGTACATTTCGGGAAAGCTTTGGAGGCCTTGGCTTGTGAATGGGTTGAGCCTCCAGCGGTGGGCTTTGCCTGGGTCGGGTGTGCAGTGGACGAGGCCGTGTGCTGTTAGGTCTTCGAGCGCTCGTCGTGTGGTGGTGGCGGGGTAGCGGATCTGGCCGGCGATGTCGTTGGTGTCGAGCTCCTCGCCGCCGTTGTGGGCGTGGAGGGTGCGGAGACAGTCGACTCTGATGGCGGGGACGGAGTCGAGCGCGGCTTTGCTGATCACCTTCCAGCCGATGTCGCGGTCGAGGCCGACTGCGCCCAGGCCGTCGAGTAGGCGCTTGAGAACGACGATGATTCGTGTGGGCGCTTCGGGTTCGGGGACGAGTTCGATGTCTCGGCTGTAGCCATCGCGTTCGATCGCGGAGCGGGCCCGAACGACGAGGGTACTCATCCGCACTAGCCGTTCTGTCTCTTCGGATGTGAGCTGCGGCGGCTGTTGCGCGTCGGCGATCAGCCCTGCGGTGGCGTAGGCGAGTTCGCTTCGCATTTGTTTTTCGTGGCCGGCGTGGCTGAGCGCGTGGACGGCTTGTTGGTTGGCGTCGACTTCGGGGAGCCGGTAGAAGATGAACCGTTCGCCCATCGCTCCCATGACGGAGTGGTGACGGTCGATTATTGGGGTGACGCCGCCGACGAACCCGACTTTGCCTTCCCAGTGGAGCATCCGTCCGCCTTCGGCTCCGACGTAGCGTGTCCAGGATCCGTCGTAGATTTCGCGGAGCGCGGCGAGCAGGGCGGCTCGGGCGTCGCGGTTCATGGACAGGACGGAGCCGAAGTCTTTGGCGACGATCACGCCGTATTCGCCGATCTCACGCAACAGTCCGCCCTTGGCGTCTTTGCCATGCTCTTTTCGTGGCACGCCGGACAGCAGTGCGGCTTCGGTGATGGTCGCGGCCGGGTAGGTGTCGGGCAGGCGGCTGATCGTGTTGAGCAGTTCGGTTTTGCCGCCGCCTGGCGGGCCGACGAGCAGCATCCAGACGGGGTCGCCTTCGAGCCGGTTCGCTGCGAGCGTGCCGAGCAGCGCGTACAGCGGACCGAGGTCTGGCAGGTGTAGCCAGCGTCGGAATGTTTCCTCGACTTCGCCTATGGTCATCGAGCGGCGATGATCTGGAGGGCTTCGTCGATCGTCAGCGTGGCGGCAGCGTCGGCGATGATTTTGCGGTCGAGTTCGGCCACCCAGGCCTCGTGGGTGGCGGCGAGATATTGGCGGAGGGTGATCAGGCCGCGTCCGAAGGCGTATTCGATGGTTTCGGGGGTGGCGTCCCAGTGTTCGCGTAGCCAGGCGTCCTGCCAGCGCTCCGATACGGTGGCGGTCACTTGACGCCGCAGATGGAGACGTATTCTTCTGGTTCGGCGACTCCGCCGTCGGCCCGCTCGAGCACGCCGTTCTCGATTTTCAGCGAGAGCAGGTTCGGTCCGTCGCCCTCGTCGCTGAAGACGATCTCGGTCCAGTCGAGGCTGTCGACGACTCCGAGGAGGCGTTTGCCGTAGTACGGCGCGAGAAGCCGAGCGATGTACGACGTCCGTTGCTCGTGTTGGCGGGCCTCTTGTAGCCGTTCGTCGTGCAGTGTCATGTTGGCCCTCTCAACCCAGACCACCGCATGGGTGATGAGCCGGCCGCAGTGGCCTGGGTTCAAAGGGAGAAGGCAGCCGACTCATCGCAACCCAGCGTAGCGCGTCGCGCGGAGGATTTCTAGGAGCTCGGCGTCTTTCAGGGTGACGGCGATCTGGCGTATGTAGTTGTCCCCGGTGTCCACAAGTGTGCTGTGGGGTCCGGGGCCGATCGCGGCACGCAACCGCTCGAGCCGGGCGACCGCGCTGGCTTCAGCGCGGGTCATGTTTCCAGTCATGGTCGAAGCTGCGCGCGGCCTTGCGTTCGTGCTGGTCGCAGTAGTTGACGGGCCAGCCGCGGTTGGTGACGCGGACAGTGGTGGCACGGTTGGGACAATCACGGACAGCGCAGAGGCCGTTCGGCCGGGTCAGCGGGAAGGTGGGTTGGTGGCCGTTCAGGAGCATCCGGGTCCTTTCTGAGTTGGGGGTTGTGTTCGGGGTCGGCCATCAGTCGGATGAAGGCGTGGAAGGTGCCGTCGTCTTCGGGGGTGAGGAACAGCTCGAGCTGGTCATCGCTCATAGACGCCCCTAAGCCAAGCGAGACGCGCGAGCACAGCCTCTTGCCATTCCAGCGTGACGGTGCTCACACCCCACGGCCGAAGCGGAACATCTAGGGCGTACAGACGGTCCCGGACGGCCGAGCCGGATATGTTCAGAGCTTCGCCGACACGGTTGGAGTTGGCGTATCTCAGGTAGAGGTCAACCGTCTGTATTTGCTCCTCCGGCGTGACATGCGGCTTGTGCATGGCTCGCGCTTTTTGTCTCCGCGACCGGTTACTCACAGCGCGGTCCGCTGGTCTTTGACGTCATGCCACTTCCGGGCGCACGTCGTGGAGCAGAACGGGTCGAGGTCGGCAGCGCCTTTGCCGTATTTGCGGCTACGGCCGGGGTAGCGGGGTTTGCCGCACTCAGCGCACCGGCCGTCCTTGCGGATGGGCGGGTCAGGCTTCATGGGCCTCGAGGTAGTCGGCCGCCTTCCGTAGCCACGCCGGCGTCACATAGCTTGGTAACGCCCGGTTACACCGGTAGCAGAGGAGACCGCGGATCTGGAGGCTGCGATGGTCGTGGTCGACGTGCAACCTGCGTGTTTTGGGCGTGTTCGGGCAGAGGGCGCAGTGGCCTTTCTGTTCGGCCAGAAGCTGGTCGTAGGCGTCCTGGGGGAACCGGCGTACCGTTTGGCGGTGGCGGTTCGTCACGGGAAGCCGAACCAGCGGCTGCGAAGCCGGAACCAGAGGCGTCGTCCGAACCGGCGGATTGTCATAGGGCGAACTCGAGTGACTGTTGCGCCATCCGCCGAGCTGCCAGGTCGGCGTAGGCGGGGTTGAGTTCGATGCCGATCGACCGGCGGCCGTGCTTGCGGGCCACAAACGCTGTCGTGCCAGATCCAAGGAACGGGTCGAGAATCGTGCAGGGGATCGGCTGCCTCAGTATTGGAGCCGACCACGAACCATCGGCTAGTTGTTCCTCGTCCACGCAGTTGCAGCCAGGACGCCAGCCGAGCGTTTCCACGTTTTTCAGCTTCCGCGTCTCATACGGACGCGCAGACATCGCGGCGACAGCGTCACCACCAGCCTTCGTTTTCAGGCTGTTGTTGTTCCGTCCCGCGTCGGTGTAGTCGATCGCCGTCTCCCGTTCCCACGGTTTGCCGCACACCGGACAACACCCACGCTCCGACGAACCCGCCAACACACACCGTCGCACCAGCTCCTCCGGGTAGGTGGCGAAATGCGCTTCGGGGTAGGGTTGGGTTGCGATGTCCCAGACGGTGCGGACGTTGCGGCCGCTGCCGTTATAGATGCGCGGGTTGATGCCGCTAGCTGCAAGATTCTCTCGCGTTCGCCATCGTCCACCCGTAGCGAGATCAGTTGGCACCATTCCATCGGTGCGTCGCTGATTAGTCGACGGATTGACGCTCTCCGTGTAAGCCGGAGCATTCGGCTCCCGCACCGCCTCCTGGTCGAAGAAATACCGCGGGCCCTTCGTCAACAGAAACACATACTCATGGGATTTGGTCGGCCGGTCGGTGACCGACTCGGGCATCGGGTTCGGCTTCGCCCAGATGATGTCGCTGCGGAGATACCAGCCGTCTGCTTGGAGGGCGAACGCAACCCGCCAGGGGATGCCGCACAGGTCCTTGGGCTTGAGCCAGTCGGGGCGTTGCATGACCGTGTGCCGATTGGCGTGGTCTTGTCGCTTCTGGCCGTTGAACCCTGCGCCCTGGTTCGCGTTGTAGCTGTCGCCGAGGTTGACCCAACACGTCCCATCAGCCCGCAACACCCGGCGGACTTCGCGGAACACCTCGACCATGCGGGCGACGTACAGCTCGGGGGTGGGTTCGAGGCCGAGTTGTTGGTCGACGCGGCGGGCGCCGCATTTGCACTCCTGGCGGGTAAGTGCCGCAGCACCGTCACGGTTGCGCTGCGCCCGTTCGTCCACGATGCCATCTGCCCGTCCTGCCCCGTCGCGGCCTTGTTTGTGGTCGCAGTCGGCGTTGCCGCCCGCCCACTCACCCGTCCCGTAATCCCTCAAACCCCAATACGGAGGCGAAGTCACGACGCAATGCACCGACTCGTCCGGCAGGTTGGCGAGCTCGGCCAGTACGTCGCCGAGATACAGCGTGAAGTCGGCGTCCTGGGTGTGGATCATGCGTTGTACGCGATTCGGTCCGCGTCGGTCATCGTCTCGGCCGGCCAGCAGGAGAACGGCCCATGCCACACAGCCCGGTATTCGGCGACGGAGACGCGGCGGCCTGTGCCGGGGTGTTCACCGCTGGCGTCGTAGGTGCCGAAGCAGACGTTGCGGAACAGCGGGTAGCCGTGCGCGTCCGGCTGGGTCTGCCACGGCATCGCGTTCCAGTACCACTCAAGGACGAGATCCCAGCCTTGGCGGGCGGCCTCGTCGAACCCGGCTTGTGTCCAGGCGGTGGGGTTGCCGATGATCGCCTTCGGAACCGTCAGGCGCAAGCCGAGGCAGGCCTCTAGCTCAGGTTGAGCCTCAGCCTGGCCGATGTACGGGACGTCTTTTCGGTTGGCCTCGTCGGCAACGGCCTGGGTGGGGCGGGCCTGCCAGAAGCAGAGGCGGCCAGGGTTGTTGTTGAACGTCGGCGACCCGTCGCCTTCAGGGTCTTTCTGGATCGCGACCCACGCGGACTGGAGGCCGGACGCGGTTCCGGCGTTGCTGGTGGTGAAGACGCCTTTGCCCGAGAACAACGAATCCGTCGGCGGCGGCTTGGGCGGCGGGGGCGGGGGCGGCGGGTGTTTCAGCAGCTCGAGCGCCTGCATGGCTTTGAACCAGTGGGCCTGGTGGAAGTCGTAGCTGGGTTTGGTGCGGACGGCGAGCAGGAACTCGGAGGGGGTGACGGTGGTCTGGAGGGCTTCTTTCTGGGCGAGGGCTAGGAGCTCGGCGGCGGTCACGTCGGCACCTCTCCGAGAGCAGCACGGCTATACTCGTTTGTGGTTAGTTTCTGGACGGCCCTACGGGGCCGTTCAGTGTTCTGGGTAGTGGGCGTTCTCTTCCTGATACTCCGGCGCTTCACTGCGTGCTTCGCATAGCCACTTGACGCGCAACTGCGGGTCTTGCATTGACCGGAGCTGAGCGAGTTCCTCGCCCCACAAGACCAAGGCCGCGTGCAGTGCTGGTTCGTTGTTGATGTCGATGGCTGCGCTGGCTCTTTCCAGTTGCTGACAGACCGACCGCCAGGCGTAGTACTCGTTGCCGGCCTGTTCGACTTCGGCGAGTGAATGCACGTGTTCTCGCTTTCCGCCGTGCTGCTCTCGGTTGTCAAGGTGCAATGTCGAATTGAATTCGACACACACATTTTATAACAGGCTTTACAATTGACTTTGTGACGCCGAGTTTCTCCAGGGGTTTTCCTCTGGAGCGTCGCATGGTTGAGCGATTGTAAATTTTCCATTGCGTTGTCTTTGTCGCAAACGGGCATTCTCAACAGACCCACTCCCCTCGGCGTCCGTGCGCCATCATCCACCCCGCCGCTAACGCGTTCGCATACGGCGACCAGATTGATTCGCGGCCGTAGGGGGTGCCGGCGAACGTGCCGGTGAGGAACTGGAACAGGCCGGACGCGGTCGAGTGGCGGTTCTTCGACCAGCGGCTGAAACTGCCGCCTGTTTCGCAGCGGGCGATGGCTTCCATCTGGCCGTAGGAGACGCCGTAGGCGATGCTGGCGAGCCGGATTGCCTCCAGCGAATCGGGCGAATGGGTGATCCGTCGGCGGGCGCTGGCAACCTGCCGCTCGAGCGCGTGCACCTGGCGGACGCGGACGGTCAGGCGGCGTTGCAGATCATCCGCGCGGTGGCGTTGGCGGACGCCGACGCCGTGCCAGTAGCGGGCCGAGCTCTGCCAGTCGGTGGCGACGGAGGCGCCGTACGTTCCGCCGATCGCAACCGGCAATCCAATGATGAGTGCGAGGGTGACGGCTGTCACGCGGATGATCCCGTTCCTTTCGTGGGGGACGCGTCCTCGGCCAGGGGGCGGCCGGCGTTCATAGTTCGTCTACTACTCGGAGCGGCCGTATGTCGGCGAGCGCGTCGCCAGCCCACTCTTCGAGTTTGGCTGTGGCCGAGGCGAGGAGGATTTGGGAGGGGGTGCCGTCCCAGCCGTATTCGCCTACGACGTCGAGGGCGATCAGGACGACCTGCGCCTCTTCTGGCGATAGCTGGGTCATCGGCGTATTTGGGTTGCGGCCTTGTATTTCTCGCGCCAGCGGTCGCGGTCAGCCCGAAGGTCGAGGTTGTTCGCGGCAATCGCCCCAGCGCTCTCACGACAAGCGGCCAGCGTCTTCTCCGCTTGGGCTAGGCGGGCCAGGAGAGCACGGAGGTCCTGGTGGGCCTCGATAGCGTCCTCGTCGTCGGCTAGCCAGATGACCCGTTCTATCCTCTCCGCGAGTGCTTCCGGCGTGTCAGTCATGTCTGCAGCCTTTCGGAAACCAGACGGTCGGGCCGCGCTCGGTGTGGTTGCCGACCACGCGGATGGTGGACATCCCTGATGTGCAGATGGGGCGTTGGTGGCGCTGGCGGCCGCCGACCATGCCGAACCCGAACAGGACCGCCGCGAGCGCGACCATGCTGACGAGCAGGAGCAGCCAGCGTTTCATGCCGACGCCATGAACGTCTTGAACGCCGTGTAGCCGGCGTTCACGGTCAGGGTCGCCTTGTCAGCGATCGGGTAGCCGTCGCCGTTGTTGTAGAAGGAGTAGATCGTCGTGGCGTCAGACGGCCCAGTCTTGGTGAAATCGAGCAGCCGTGTGATCTTGCCAGCCTGCCCGGAGTTGACTTGCGAGCCCGACTCGGTGTCCATGATCGGCTTCGTCCAGCCGGCCGCCTTCAACATCTCCGAGAACGTCTTGCCCGTGCCTGTGCCGTAGATCCCGCCTTCGTACCACCAGCCCCACATGTTCCACCAGAGCTTGATGTCGGCCGGGTCGTCGTAGGAGTGATGGCAGATAGCGTCGGCGGGCATACCGGCCGCGATGAACTCGGTGATGAACGGCCGTAGGTATTTGGCCGGGTCTTTCTGGTCCCAGGTCGTCACGCCGGCAGGCAACTGGCCCTTCCACAGTTCGCCGTACAGGACGACGGCGGTCGGATCGGCGGCCTTGACCGTGTCGTAGAGCTGCTTGCAGAACGCGACGTACTGGGCGGCAGGCCACGCCTTTTTTGTGCCGCGATCTAGGTCGGGCTCGTTCGGGCCGGAGTAGACGCAGCCAGGGTACTTCTTGGCGAAGGCCGTCAGTCCGGCCGTGTCGAGCGTGTGAACGCCAGCGGAGCCGTCCCAGCAAAGATGCGGGGTCAGACTCCGCGATCGGGCGGCCTCGACGTCGCGGTTGACGCCAGCGTTGTTGGCGAAGCCCTCGACCCGAACGCCGAACGGCTTGCCGCCAGGACGCGCGTCCTTCAGTTCTTTCAACCGGTCGAACGCCCAGGTGTGTTCAGCCAGAGTCCAACTCCTCGTGTTCGCCCCTGGGCAAACCGCATACTCGAA
>DATJGQ010000753.1:0-2905 GCA_035494815.1 Gemmataceae bacterium | reverse complement strand
CAGGTTCGCGAAGGCCGGCTCCGACCGAATGCGGCGGAGCACGTCCGCACCGCTGAGGCCCGGCAGGTGCACGTCGAGTACGAGCATGTCGTACTCTTTGTTCCGTAACAGAAGCAGCGCCGTGTCGCCGCTGTCGGCTTCTTCGATGTCGGCTTCGAGCGACCGCAACGCCAGGCGGCAGAAGGCGCGAATGGTGCTGTCGTCGTCTACGAGCAGGACGCGGGGCCGGGCGCCGCCCGACCAGCGGATCGCCTCGTCCATGCCGGACGATTCGCTGACGCCCCGGGCGGCGGCGCTCGACGAGTCGAGGAAAGGCAAGAGGGCGCGGATCACCGCGTCGGGCGTCGCGTACCGCTGGTCTGGCCGCGGGGCGAGCATGCGGGCGAGCACGCCGTCAAGTTCGGCCGGCACTTCGGGCCGCATCGCGCGGGCGGACGGCGGCGGCGCGGTCATCCGGCGGACGATCTCCTGCGGCGCCGGCCCGCGCGCGGGGAACGGCACCTGGCCCGTCAGGCACCAGTAGAGCACCCCGCCCAGGCCGTAGATGTCGGCCCGCACGTCCGCCGCGTGGGCGTTCTGCGCCTGCTCCGGCGCGATGTAGTCGAGCGTTCCGAGCAGCACGCCGGGTTCGGTCATGCGCCGGCGGAAGTCCTGCGCCAAGCCGAAGTCGAGCAGCTTGACGTGGTATTTCGGGGCGTCGCCGGCCGTCCCGTCGGCGAGCGGGCGGACTTTGATGTTCGACGGCTTGATGTCGCGGTGTACGAGCTGCTTGGCGTGAGCCGCCGACAGTCCCGCCGCGGCTTGACGGATTAGATCGCAGGCGACCGGAACGGCCAGCGGGCCATGGTCTTTGACCATCTTTTCCAGGTCCGGCCCTTCGACGAACTCCATCGCCAGATAGTGCAGGACCAGATCGCCCGGCCGCGACGGCGGGACCTGCCCGGCGTCCATCGGGGCGACGACGTTCGGGTGTTCGAGCGTGCCGAGCGTGCGGATCTCGGAAAAGAACCGCTGCAGCGGGCGGGTGTCGGTATCGTCCTCGGGCAGGTCGAGCACCTTAACCGCCGCGAGCCGTCGCAGCAGGACGTGTTCCGCCTTGAAGACCACGCCCATGCCGCCGGCGCCAAGGCGGTTGAGCACGCGGTAGTGACCCAGCACCAGCCCGTGTGTCCGCCCCGCTTTGATGCGTTCGGCCTGATAAGCGGTCAGCAGCCTGTTAGCTTCGAGCCAGTCCAACAGCGTCGGCAGGTCATTGCAGCGGGCGAGTTTTTCCTGGAGTGCGGGCGGGAGTTGGCTCCAGTCCTCGCGCAGGATCAGGTGGTCGGCGAAGAGCCCGTCGAGCAATTGCGGTAGGCGAACCTCCTCCCGTCGGGGTGGGTCGCGCGGCGTGACCGCGGGTGAGGGGGCCATCACTTGCGAGCGCATTCGCAACCTTGGGGACGGGCGTGAGGAATGCAACGAGCGAATCGTTACGCAACTATAGGTCACGCCGCCGGGGCAATTCGTGGTGCGACAGGAATTCTCAGCCAAAAAACGCCCACGCGCGAGCGGCCAATTGAGGAAAACACGACAGAATTGAGATTTGGGCCGAATTCCCTTCCGAGTTCGACTCGAGGCGATTCAGCTCAGACAGGATTTTCGCGACTCGACTGACCTTTGGCGAGCAACCCGGCCAGGAAGTGTACGGCGTCGCCCCGGACCCGCGCCACGTCGGCGAAGGCGGCGAAGTCGCCGGTGCGGCGACAGAGTTCGAGCGGGCCCGGCGAAGAGAGTTGTCGCTCGTCGGCGTCGGAAAGATAAGTTCGCGCCACCTTGATCGCGTCCGCGGTGCGGCCGGCGTGCAACAGCAGATTCACATACACTTCGGCCGGGAGCGTGCCGCGGTCCAGGTCCATCGTTTTGACCTTGGCCCGGAAATGGCCGAGACCGGTGTCCACATCCAGGCCGGCCAGCACCTTCAGGTAAATGCCGGCGTCGCGATAGAGTTCCTCGAACGGCGGCTCGCCGGGTGACTGCATCTTTTTCGACAGCTTGGCCCCGTAGGCGCACAAGTCCCGCGCCTGCGGAATGCCCGGGTCGCCCGGCGGAAGATGCAAGCTCATCTGCACGACCGAGCCGAGGTGCGACAGGTCGATCAGATACGCGTCATCACCGAACAGCCAACGGCGGCCGGCGATCAGGTCGGGGATCGTCGTCGCCTCGGGGGGTTTGTGATCGTGTCGCTCGATCTCTGACCGCAGCCGTTCGCTCAGTTGTTCGTGTAACGCCTCAACGAGCCTTCGGACGCAATACGCCCTCACGTCCGGCTCCAACCCCGTGTCGAAACTACCGAGCATCGTGATCGCGCTGCAGATGCCCTGCCGGTCAAGGACCAGGTCGAAGCCGCGGGCCGGGTGGACGCGGTGGTGAAAGGCGATCTCGACGAGCGGGTAGATGTCCTCGTTCTCCGTCGGCACGTAACGCTCGAGAGCGTCGCGGACCGGCTGCGGGTCGCCGATCAGGCGGAAGTAGTGCCACGCGGCGGGAATATCGCCGGCGTCGACGTACAAGCTTCCGACGGTCCGTCCGGCCTGGCGGATCGCCTCCTCATATTCGGGGTGAACGGCTGCGGGCAGTTCCTGGGCCGGTCGCGTCGGAATCGGCGTGACGCCCATCTCGTGCCGCTTCTTCATGAGCAGGGCGTAGAAAAGGGGGCCGAATTCCTGTGTTTCGCGCAGGCGATTGATCAATCGTTCGATCGCGGCGTCCGGCCCATCGGCCGCGAGAGTCTGTTGCAAATCGTCGTAGAGGGAGGACATGGGCAAACCTCGAAAGCGGCGCGGGAGGCGGGGGTTATCGTATGGCGCGGCAAGATGCGGTGTGAGACGATTCGAGGTGGCGAAGTGCGACCAACCCAATCTCTACC
>DATJGQ010000752.1:0-2821 GCA_035494815.1 Gemmataceae bacterium | reverse complement strand
GTGGGTGGGTGGTTCTTGTCTTAAACCACCAACCATCTAACCACCTAACCACCTAACCACCTAACCGGGCTACTGCAGATCGGCCGCGATGCCGTCGGCGATGTCCGCGCCGGCCTGAAGGATCAGCAGGTCGACCGAGTCGCGAAGGAACGTCACCGCCCCGTCGCCGCGGAGCATCATGACGCCGCCGGTGTGGGCCGAAGAAAGCGGCGTGTTGCAGTTGGGGTGGAGCTGAAAGTTCGCCGTCACGGGTGGGTTGGGCGTCTGCCGGACGGTCGTCAGGTTGAAACAGCGGCAGTCGGTGTCGTTGTTGTCGGTCGTGTGCGTGCCGGTGGACGAGCAGGTGCCGTTACCGTTAGGGATGCGGCTGTTCTTGTGGCCCATCGTCGGCCCGCTGTCGGGCATGGCGGTGCGGTTCTGCGTGTTCCCCGCCAAGAACGCCGACTGCTCGCCGACGACGTACGTGTTCGACAGCCCGTCGGCGACGTCGGCGAACTTCCGCGGAACCGCGCCGGGGAACGCCCCGCCGCCGGACCAGTGCGACGATCCCGGCGGCGTGGTCTTGTCCGTGGTCGGGCTGTTGCTGCTGCCGGCGAGGGCGACATAGCTGGCCCACTGATAGTTCGTGGTGACTCCCGTCGAGGCCGGTGTGTTCGCCTGGAAGTCCGGCAGCGACGACGACGGGCAGCGGTAGATCTTCGGCAGGAGGTCGCGGACGATGAACCGCTTCTTGTCGAAGTCGGCCGTGGGCGTGGTGCCGGTGCCCATCCACCAGGTCGACCCTTGCGAGAACGCGGCGGTCCCGGCCGGCAGCGCCTTGTATGCATTCCCCTGCTCGATGAATTCCGTCATCGTCCACCAGAGCGTGGCCCCGTGCGACCCGCCGCCGGGGGTAATGACGTTCGACTGCTTCGGCATGCTGGCGTACGTGGACTCGTAGTTGTGGATGGCGAGCCCAATCTGCTTGAGGTTGTTCGAGCAGCTCATGCGGGCGGCCGCCTCGCGGACCTTCTGCACGGCCGGGAGCAGCAGGCCGATCAGGACCGCGATGATGGCGATGACGACGAGTAGCTCGATGAGGGTGAACCCGGGGCGCTTGCTTGGACGTGTGAGGAGGAACATGCGAGTGGCCTCCGATGTGTGACGCGAGGCGAGCGGGATCGATTATCGCGCGCCACATTGGCCGGTCAAGCGGGCGCGGCGATTGGCGCCGTAGGAACTATGAGCGCGGAAAGCTGTCAGGACAGTCCAAGCGCCAGTTGGCCGGTGGCGAGCGATACTCGGCGATGGTCGACGCGGTCAACCTGGTTGATGCGGAGCATATCGATCGTGGCCCGCGCGGTCGTCGTCTTTCCGATGAAGAGCGGCCCGTCCCATGCGAAATGGTCAGCCCATCGGTCCGCCCGGGGATTGAAGAGGGCAACGAGTTCGTCGGTCGCGGGATCGTAGCCCGTCGCGTTGGTGCCCTGTGCCCGTTGCACTGGGCACAGGACCAGCACGTGTTCTCAAGTGTCGTCTGCCCACGATGCTTGCGGCCGCGGATGTCGCTATCGAATCCTCGTCTATCGCGGGCCGGTGGGGGCCGATGCGTTGCAGGGGCAGTTCCGCAAATTCGCTGCGACGCCCGGGCCGGGCGGTCCGCAGCGATAATCCGCCGAATGGGCACTACCGCGCTCGTACCTCGTAACGAAGCTCCACCATGCCGCTCTTGTACGCCTTGACCTCCGCGAGGTGAAGTGCGATGTTTTTGTCGAGCTTCTCGAAGAACGCTATCCCGTCGCCGATCAGGATCGGCAGGATCGAATATCGAACTTCGTCGGCCAGCCCCAGACGAAGGCACTCCGTGCAGACCGCAGCGCCTCCGACAAACCAGATGGCGCGGAATTTGGGCCGCAGACGCCCGTTCACAAACTGCGTCAGATCGCCCGAGTAGAACTCGACGGTATCCCGGACCCGCGGCAGATCGCGACTCGTGAGGACGAAGGTCGGTTTGTCGCCATACGACCACCCCAACCCTTGGGCTTCAAAACCAAGCGCGGTCTCGTAGGTTCGCGATCCCATCACATAGCAGTCGATCGTCTTGAGGAACGCTTCGATCGTTCCCGCATCCAGGGATTCGCCGTTTGCGAATTCGTCCGCGGTCTCGAGCCAGTCGGCCCTCCCATCCTTTCGAGCGATGAAGCCGTCGAGGCTCGCGACCATGTGGATCGTGACGCGGGAATCAAGGTTTGGCATCGTGTCGCCTCGCGTCATGCATCCATGCGTTCTGATCGCTGATTCGGCCGATGCGCGACCGACATTGGGCGATGAGTTCGGCCGGCCGTATGCGAACCGGGCGTGAACCCCCACCACGCCAGCACGGCCGTCGGCTCATACGATTCGACGGCCCGGACGTGCGCCCAAGCCAGGAGGCTGCGGCCGGCCTTCGTGCCGAGCCGGCGCGGGTCGGGGGCGATTCCGACGCGCCCCAAGTCCAGGCGGTCCGCGTCCCAACAGGCTAACAGCGTCCGGTCGCCGACCGTGTGTCCCTCGGTATGCAACCGGCACGCCTCGTACAGCAGGTCGAAGCGATGGTCGTCGAGGTGGACCAGCTTGCCGCGCAACGAGCGGGCGAGTTCGCCTCCACGCAAGCCGTGGCCGTCATCCTGGTCCTCGTTCACCCGCCGCGAGTCGTGGAACAGGGCGAAGAGCGTGACGACCTCCCGATCCGCCCCGTTGGCCTCGGCGATGCGAAGCCCGTTTTCCAGGACGCGCGCCCAGTGAAGGACGCCGTGGTATCCATCCACGGGCAAGACGTAGCCATCGAGGATGGCACGCAGGA
>DATJGQ010000751.1:0-4673 GCA_035494815.1 Gemmataceae bacterium | reverse complement strand
GCACCCCAAAGAATCGCCGCGGGCAGAACCGCCCAGGCGCAGCGGACCAGGTCGAGCTGAAAGTTGTACCACGGGCTCGGCGAAAGCGTCGGCTCGATCGGCCAGTAGGGCAGCGACTTTGCCAGGACGAGTGCGGCCCACGCCACCGCGGCCGCCAGAAGCGCCTGACAGCCACTCAATAAAAGTCGTGGACTGACGGCCCCGCGGGCGAGGCCGGATCCGACGGTGCTGCCGATACCCAACCCGACGAGAAAAACGGCGAGAATGATCGAAAAGGTGTACACCGTGGCGCCGAGCGTCAGGGAGAGGAGTCGCGTCCAGATGACTTCTGCCCCCAGGGCGCTCATCCCCGACAGCGCGATCGCAACGTACACAGGCCAGGTATTGCCTGTCGGAGCCGCGACCGTAACCGAGTGGGCGACTGCTCCCTCACGGTTGCGGCTCTGAAGAGTATGCGGCGTCAGCATTGCAATGCCGAGCGCGATCGCCGCGACGCTCGCATTGATCGTCGCTGCGGTGTACGTCGCCGCTTCCATGTCGTATTCGGGAAGCAAATAGAAGCCCGCGAGCAGGCAACCAAATACCGCCCCTGCGATGTTTCCGCCGTAGAAGAAGCCCAGCCACGAGACGCCCTTGGGCGTCGCCTCGACCCAGCGCGCGACCGCGGGCAGCGTTGCCCCCATCAACAACGTGGGCGGCAACAGACAAGCCGCGCACACCACCGCCCGCAGCGCGATTCCCGCCAGCCCGTGGCCCGCGTTGGCGGTGTACAGGTGATCGACGGCCGGCATGCCGAACAAGGCCACGATGCCGATCGCGCCGACTCCCAGTTCCAGGACCGCGTATACCCGCAGCGGGTGGCGATTCGCGGGGACGAACCGCGGGAGTGCCAGACTCCCCAGGCACATCCCGCCCATAAATGTGCCGAGCAATACGCCCAGCGACACCGCCGACGAGCCGATCACGAGTTGCAGCAATTGAAACCAGACGATTTCGTAGATCAGCGCCGCACACCCGCTGCCGACGAACAGAACCAACAGCACGGGCAAGAGCGCCGGCGAGCCGGGGGCGTGAGCGACCGGAGTGTGCGAATTCGGCCGGCCCATGACGGAGGAACGGCTCCCGGAGTCCGGCGTGTGGTTCGCCGCGGACGTGCGGTGATGGGTGTCTGGTCGAGGCACTATGACAGAACACTCATGAGATTGCCATTAGTTCGATGACCCGCCGGGAAGGACCTTGCCGATCGCGTGGTCGGCCGGTCGGATGCCGCGGCGGTAAGCTTTCATCGAGTACATCGACGGATGGTACTCGTCCACGTAGGCCACGTCGGCCTTCGCCGGCACGTCGAGCGCGACGCCCCAGTAGACGGCGTTGACGACGAGTCGCCGCAGTCCTTCGTTCTGCAAATCGGTCGCGGCGCCCATCGTCGTGCAGAAGATGCGGTTGGTGTTGCCCGCTTCGTTCTTGTACAGCCGCGTCCAGACGACTGGCATCATTGGGTCGTTGACGCCCTGCTCTTTCTTGTCCGTAGCCCGCTTCTTCGTGTATTCCGCGGGCGGGTCAGCCGGCTTCATGCCTTTGACCACCTGGCCGCGGAGCAGGATCTTCGCGTCGGACGGCGGGTAGGCTTCGTAGACGTCGCTGTCGCAGAAGACGTCGGTCACGCCGCGAAGGATCGGGTCGCCCGTCGCGCCGGGCTCGACGACGCCACGGGTCGCCTCGAACTTGTGCCGGCCCCAGTGGTTGACCCAGCGCTCGCCGAGCACGTTCTTGCCGAAGTTGTTGTAATCCCTGTACGGGCTCGTGCTGTTCCGCGGGTAATTGAAGGCGTGTGTGCTCGTCCGCAGGGCGATGATCGGCACGCCGCGCTTGTAGGCGTCCGCGAAGTGCTTCATGACGTCGTCGGGATACACGCGGAAGCGGAGGAGCATGACGATCGCGTCGGCCGTGTCGAGCTTCTCCGCGCCGGGCAGGCTCTTCTCATTGTCGGGGTCGATCGTCCCGTCCGGGTCGACGGCGAAGAGGACGGTGCACTTGAAGCCGTGCCGCTGGCTGAGGATTTTCGCGAGCATCGGCAGGCCTTCTTCGGAGCGGTACTCTTCGTCGCCAGTGAGGAAGACGACGTGCTTCCCATTGCCCGGGCCGGGCTTGCCCTCGTAGGTGATGCAGTCTTCTCCCCGGGCGGCGGCCGGGACGCAGCAGAGGCAAAGTGCGATGAAGCGGCAAAGTTGCATCGGCGGGGCCTCGGGTTCGCGACGCGAAGAAGAAGCGTCAGGAAATCTCTTTGTTCGGCCTGGCGACGCCCTTTATCTTATGCCGTTACGACGCCGAGCGGCCGCGCGGATCTCCCGCCCGGCGCCCGGGTCCTGGAGACACAACCATGAAACGGCTTCTCGCGGCGGCCCTCATGTTGACTGTCATCGGATTCGTCGGATCGGTCGGAGCACAGGAGAAGAAGTCCGCGAAGGACGGCAAGGACGCGAAGGCGAACCCGACGGGCACCTGGAAATGGATGGTCAATTTCGGCGGCAACGAGTCGGAACGGGTCTTGAAGCTCAAGCTCGACGGCGACAAGCTCACCGGCACGATCTCCGGCGGCCCGGCCGGCGACGCGAAGATCGAAGACCCCAAGTACAAGGACGGCGAAGTCACCTTCAAGATCACACGTGACTTTAACGGGCAGAAATTCACCATCAACTATTCCGCGAAAGTCAGCGGCGACACGCTCAAGGGCAAGACCGAGATCGATCGCGACGGCGAAAAGCTCACCCGCGAATTTGAAGCGAAGAGGGACAAATAGCGACGTCGCGTCACTCCCTGTCGACGGCCGGCCCGGCCGACAGGAAGCGTTCCAGCAAAACGACCGACGTGTCATCGTGCCGGCCGTCGCCGCTGGTGAAGGCGCTGGAGCTGCGGAAAAGCCGGGTCAGTGCGGTCTCGAGGTTGTCGGCGGCGGTGGCCCGAAGTGAGTCCACGATCCCTTTGACCCCGAACGCCGCGCCCCCACAGTTGCCGGCGGCGAGGGCGTCGGTCAGTCCGTCGGAGTAAACCAGCAGGCGGGCGCCGGGCGGCACCTCCGAAACCCGCGACGGGTATTCGACGTCCGCCTGGACGCCCAGCACCAACCCGCAGTCCGCCTCGGTCCCGACGGCTGTCACTTCGCCGGTGTCGCGGCGGTGCATCAGGGCCAACGGGTGGCCGGCCGACGTCCAGGTCATCGTGTGCTCGACCGTGTCGATCGCCGCATAAAACAGGGTAATGAACCCGCCGCCCTCCTGGACGATCGAGTTCTCGCAGAGTCGTTGATTGATCTCGGCGACGAAATTGGCGGTGTTTCGGTAGCGGTCGCCGCGGATCATGCGGACGAGGGTGTGCATGGCCATGATCGACATGCACGCCTTGAGGCCGTGGCCGGACGCGTCGCCGACGAGCACGACCAGCGTGCGGTCGTCGGGCCGGAACACGTCGTAGTAGTCGCCGCCCGCCATCACCACCGGCTGCTGGCCCACCACGGTCACCTGCGACGGCTCATACTTGGCGACGATCCCGTAGCCGGACGGCGGTTTGATTCCGTGCGGGATGATTGACTCCTGCAGCCGGCGGACGCCTTCCATCTCTTCGCGAAGTCGCTCGGCGAGTTTTCGCGATTCTTCGGCCTGTGCGGCTTCGATCGCCGACTCCAAACTCGACAGCACGAGGAAGACGAAGTCTCCGCCGGCGTCGCGGACGAGATAGAACCGCAGCCCGTGTGTCAAAAACCGCGGCAGGTGGAGCATCTCCGAAGGCCGGCAGCCCAGCACGATCGGCAGACCGGGGCACTGATCCTGAATCCGCAAAAAGACGTCGTACCCCTCCGCCGCGGTGCGGGGGAAAGTGGCCGAAAGCAGGACGACGTCAAACCGGTTCTGTGACAGTTGCGCGAACAGGTCGTCCGCGGTGGCGCTGATATGGCCCTCGTTCTCCCCGGCGGTGAGGTAGAGGCCGAGCAGGTCCGCTTCTTGGGCGTCATCCCAGGCAATCAGCGTCTTCACGCGCGCACCTCGGGTGAGGGGACGTCTGGTTGCGCCTGGCTCCTGGCGGGGCTTCGCAGAGCGAGTATACCGGAGGCGATTATGAGAAGTCCATGACTTCCGGCTGGCGAAACGAAAAGGAGCCGCCTATTCTGACCTGCCCTTACATTGTCCACAGTTTGTGCGGGCGCGAGGGAGTCGCAATGAAGAGACGAACGATCGTGCCGTGCGTAACCGTGACGCTGCTGGCCGGGCTGGCGGCCGGCTGCAATAAGTCGAGCCGCCCCGCGGCGACGCCGGGTGGCGCGGCCGCGGGTGCCGGCGGAGTGCCTTCGATCCATGACATCATGGAGCAGGTGAACAAGCGGAAAAGCGGCCTGCACGGCGAAGTCGGCGAGGCGCTGCAGGCGGAAACGGTCGATTGGGCGGCCATCGAACCCAAGACCAAGAATTACGCCGCGCTCGCCGACTTCCTCGGCAAGAACGACCCGCCGAAAGGCGACAAGGCGTCGTGGGAGTCGCTGACGAAGTCCTACGCCGCCGACGCGCAGGCGCTGCATGCCGCGGCGGAGAAAAAGGACAAGGACGCGGCCCTGGCCGCCCACCAAAAGCTGAACGACTCGTGCATGGGCTGCCACCGGTCGCACCGGGAGATGCGCGGGA
>DATJGQ010000750.1:0-8344 GCA_035494815.1 Gemmataceae bacterium | reverse complement strand
CGCGCCGTTGTACAGCGTCTCGCCGTTGTCCACCATCTGGCGGACGCGCTCGGCCAGGATCGACGCCCCTTCCAGGTCCGTCTCCGGGGCCACGACCATGAACTCTTCGCCGCCCACTCGCCCGATCGTGTCGACCGTCCGCACCGCCTGGCCGAGCGCCTGCCCGAGCCAAGTCAGGACGTGATCGCCGCCGGAGAGCGTGTAGACCGAATTAATTTCCTTGAAGTTGTCGGCGTCGATCAGCCCGATTGCCAGCGGGTTCGGATACCGCAGCCGTCGTACCAGTTCCTGGCGGGCGAGGCGGTCCATGGCCCGGCGGTTGGGTAGCCCCGTCAATTCATCCGTCAGCGCCATCTTGCGGAGCATCTGGTTGCGCTGTTGAAGCTGACGATTCGCCTCCTCCAGCTCCATGGTGCGCTGGTTGACGCGCTGTTCCAGCTCCATGTTGAACCGCCGCAGTTCGTCGAGCAGTTGCGCGTGGCTGCGTTCAAGGAGGTAGGTGCGGGCCGCTTGTCGCATCGTGTGCAGGAGCTGGTCCGCCTTCCATGGCTTGAACAGGTAGTGATGGACCCGGCCGCAGTTGATGGCGTCGACCGCATCCTCGAGCCGGCCGAGGCCGGTCATCATGATGCGGATCGTGTGCGGCGAATGGAGGCAAACGTGTTCCAACAGCTGGACTCCGGACTGTCCGGGCAGCTGCTGATCCGTAAGGACGATATCGATGGCGCGCTGCGAGAGAATCTCGCGGGCCGATTCCGCGGAATGCGCAGTGATGACCTCAAAATCGGCAGCGAGAAGCTCGTCGAGGAGGTTGCGGATCGCGGGCTCGTCGTCCACGACGAGGATCGAGCATTTGTAACTGCTCACTCCATATTCCTTTAGGACGATCAGGCTAAAAAGTGCAAGCCGGTAGGCTTTCAATAACCATAGTAGATTTGTGCCAATTGTGCAAAAAAGATAAGCAAGTTCATGTGTCAGCAGAGCCGGATTCTTGTGCGGTCGAGTTTTTTTGGCCCTTTTTCAGCAAAACCCTTGATATGACGTGGTCACCTTCTTAAAATCTGGTGACTTACGTGTGAAGGACCGGGCATGACCCCAGGCGCGTGCCCCCAAGAGAGTAATTGAGCGTCGTGTGTCGGCTCCCGTCCGGTCGCTCAGATCGTGAGTGGCCGGGGGGCCGTTTTTTCGTCTGGTGAGGGCGGTCCGCGCGACCGACTCGCCCCCTCGCCCCTAGCACGCGTGACGCAACCCGGGCGGCCCACGGAGGCGGCAGCGGGAGGCCTGGGTTACCTACCACCATACTCTGGCAGGGGGACGAAATGGCGATGAAAACACAACAACCGAAAAAGCGACACCTGGTGGCGGCTCGTGTCGCGTCGGATACTCCCGATCCGTCAGCACTGACGACCTTCTCGTCGGACCTGCTGACGCCCGAAGAGGAGCGCGAACTCCTCACGAACTTCTGGGACGTCAAGAGCGAGCTCGTCCGCGTGCTGATCCGCCACTTTCCGGCGCTCCGGGCCCACCGGCCGCCGCTGGAACCGTGGCCGATGGCCCAGTTCATCCGCGAATACTGTGAGGACGCCGTCCGGCAGGTGCCGTCGATCCGCCGGCTCCACGACCGCTACATCCATTACAAGCACCGGCTCGCCTCCGCGAACATTCGTCTTGCCGCCCACGTCGCCAAGCGCTTCCGCCATCACTCGCTCAGCTACGCCGACCTGCTTCAAGAGGCGGTCTGCGGGTTGATGCAGGCGATCGATCGCTTCGACGTCAGCCACGGCACGCGGCTGGCGACGTATGCGACCTGGTGGATTCGGCAGACGCTGCAGATCGCGGTCGCGCGGCAAAGCCACCTGGTCAGCTTAAGCCCGCACCACCTGCAAGAGCTCGGCCTGCTCCAGCAAGAGAGCGAGGCGCTGGCCCACGGCGGCAAACACCTCCCGAGCCCGCAGGAACTCGCCCACCGCACCGGTAGCAGCCTCGAACACCTGACCCACCTCCAGACCGCCACCCGCACCCCCGTCAGCCTCAACGCCGTCCTTGACGACGACAGCGATTTCAAGCTGACCGAGGCGATGCCCGACAACGGTACCAACATCCTGCAGCAGAACAACGAGCGGGTGGAAGCGCTGAGCTTCCTGATGGAAAATCTAAGGCCGCGCGAGCGGAAGGTGCTTGACCTCCGGTTCGGCCTGACCGGCAGCGGCACGCACAGCCTGCGTCAGATCGGCCACTTGCTCCGCATCTCCAAGGAGCGCGTCCGGCAGATTCAAAACCGGGCCCTCGAAAAGCTGCGGGCCAGCGCCGAGCGCGTCGGCTGGGAGCCGAATCTGCTCCTCGAATAGATGTTGCCATGCCGCGGCCGCAAGGCCGCGGGCGAAATCATGCGGGCGGGGAACTCAAGTCCCCCGCCCGCTTTATTTTTACGGCCCGGAACTTGCAGGCGTCGGCACATTGACTCGGCCGGCCGATCCGTCGAACATCAACCCTTCGCCCCACAGGCCTCATCGATCCCGTGCCGCCGGACGATGTCAGCAGGCAGGAGCATTTTGATGTCCGCTCGTTTCATCCCGATTCCGCTCAGCCTCCTTCTGATGGTCAGTTGCTCCCGGTCGGTATCGGCTCAAGCGATCACCTACGACTTCGAGACGCACCCTTTGAACCAAGGTTGGTATTTCGCCGGAGCGGTCGGCTGGACGACCGCGCAGGCACACTCGCCGACGCACTCCGTCCTGGTGAGCGACTTCTTCGGATCGCCGCTCGTCGATTACCCGGACGGGACCTATGTCGCCGTCGACTTCTATAGCCTGAATGCCCCGGCGAGTTCGTCCGTCGAATACGGGTTCGGATTTCAGCCCTTAAGCGCGGGCCCGGGTTGGCAGCTCAACACGTACACTTTTCGGTCCAAGGGACTGGACGCAGTCCTGCGGGTCGATTTCTGGGGCGACGGCAGTCACTACATCGACGACGTGACCATTCGGCCGGTCAGTCGTCCGGCGGCGGCCGCGATTCAAGACGCCAACATTGCGAAGTTCATGCCCCGTCCGTTCGTTTTTACCCCGCCGACAAACCGTCACGACGCCATCGCCAATTCGATCGGCCGACTGCAGAATGGGCAACCGCTCAACGTCGTGATGGTCGGGGACAGCATCATTCATGACACGTTCTCGACGTTCTTCGACCCCCGCGTGGACCGCAACTATCCGACCGGGGCGCGGCTGAACGTGCACGAGGTCGTGGCCAGCGGGGCCGGCGCGGGCTATTGGAGCCAGAACAACCGCATCCGCGACCAGGTCATGACGCTCAACCCGCAGTTGTTAGTCTTCGGCGGCGTGAGTACGCCGATCAGTGACATCCCGCTCTTCGGCGAGATGATTCGCCAGGCCCGGGCGATCAATCCCTCCGTCGAAATCGTTCTCATGAGCCCTGTCGCGGGCGACTTCGACAACCCGTACCTGTTCCCGACATTGGCCCAGCCGTTCGACCCGGTCAACGGCACGGACTATCGCGCCCAGCTGTTCCGTTTCGCCCAGCAGCAAGGGGCGCAGTTCTGGGACATGACGACGCCGTGGGCCAGCTACATCCTGAACTCGGGGCAGCCCTATAGCTACTTTCTCCGCGACGGCGTCCACATGAACGGCTACGGCGACATGCTGACCGGACAAATCGTGGCGGCCTATTTCTACCCGGTCCCGGAACCGTCCTCGCTGGCGCTCGTGCTGCTCGCCGGCGCCGCCGCCGTTGTGTCGCGTCGCCGAAAACTCGTCCGGTCCAGATGGTGTGGGCGCCGCTAGCGCTTCAATAGCTCCAAAACGCCCATTATCGTGCCTGCGCCGCCGCACCTACCGGCGCGGCGGACGGGTACCCGTCACGCTAGAATAGTCCAGTCGCCGACGATCACGCGACCGCACCATGAGCGCGACCGATGCGTCTCCGGGCCGGCATGCAACTGGCGCACTACCAGATCCTCGCCCCGATCGGGGCGGGCGGGATGGGCGAAGTCTACCGCGCCCGGGACGCGCGGCTCGACCGCGACGTGGCCGTCAAGGTGTTGCCGGAAAGCCTTTCGGACGCGTCGGCCGCGCTCGCCCGCTTCGAGCGCGAGGCCAAGGCGCTCGCCGCCGTCTCGCACCCCAATCTCGTCGCCATCTTTGACGTCGGCACCGACCGCGGCATCACCTTCGCGGTCATGGAGTTCCTCAACGGGGAGACGCTGCGCGAGCGATTGAAGCGCGGCGCCCTCTCATTCAAGCAGGTGATCGAGTTCGGCGCCGCCGCAGCCGACGGACTCGCGACGGCCCACGCCCACGGGGTCATTCATCGCGACCTCAAACCCGCGAACATCTTTCTGACCGCGAACGGGCAGGTGAAAATCCTCGACTTCGGCCTCGCGCGTTTCGACCGGTCCGCGCCCCAAGGTCCGACGGCGGCGTACCTCACCGAGATCGGTCAGGTGATGGGCACGGCCGGCTACATGTCGCCGGAACAGGCCCGCGGCGACATCCCCGACGCCCGCGGCGACATCTTCGCGCTCGGCTGCGTTCTTTTCGAAATGGCGACCGGCCGCGTGGCCTTTCCCGGCGACAACGCCGCCGAGGTGCTGGCCGCGGTCCTGCGCGATGACCCGGCCGACCTGGACGAAGCCGCGACGCGACTTCCCAGTGATCTGCGACAGGTCATCGCCCATTGTCTGGCCAAGCGGCCGGAGCGGCGGCATCAATCGGCCGGCGAACTGGCCAAAGCGCTCCGCTCGTTACTCAGCGGCGATGTGAGAGAGTCGTCGGAAATCGTCGCCCGCTCGCCGGCCAGGCCCTGCGTCGCCGTCCTGCCGCTGTCAAACTTCTCCGGCAACAAAGCGGAGACCGACTACTTCGCCGACGGCATGACCGAGGCGATGATCGCCGAACTCGCGAAGAATCGCGCCCTGCGGGTCGTGTCGCGGACGACGGTGATGCGGTTCAAGAACGCCGACAAGCCGCTCCGCCAGATCGCCCGCGAACTCGAGGCGGACGCGATCGTCGAAGGCTCCGTGCTTCTCGCCGGCCCGTCGGCCCGGGTCACCGCCCAGTTGATCCGCGCCGAGACCGACGAGCATTTGTGGGCCGAATCGTACCAGCGAGCGGCGACGGACGTGCTCGCCCTGCAGAGCGAGGTCGCGTGGGCGATCGCTCAGGAGATCAAACGGGTGATGTTCGACGAGGTCTATCGGGCCGAATCGCGACGGGTGTTGGCGACGCTGATCCGTGTGGTCGGCGACTTCGACCTCGCGGAGGAAGCGCTGCAGGACGCGTTTGCGGCGGCGGTCGAGCAATGGCCCCGCGACGGCGTCCCCGACAACCCGCGGGCCTGGCTCGTCTCGACCGGCCGGTTCAAAGCGATCGACGCCGTCCGCCGCCGCGCCCGGCTCGACGCGTCGCTGCAAGACATCGCCCGCCGGCTCGACGAGGTGTCCAGCGCGAACGCCGGCCAAGCGGATCAGGATGTCGAAGACGATCGCCTGCGGCTGATCTTCACCTGCTGCCACCCCGCGTTGTCGCAAAGTACCCAGGTGGCGTTAACCTTGCGCGAAGTCTGCGGCCTCTCGACCGAGGACATCGCCCGGGCGTTTCTCACGTCGCCGTCCACGATCGCCCAACGGATCGTCCGCGGCAAGGCAAAGATCCGCGACGCCGGCATCCCTTATCAGGTCCCCTCCGCGGCCGAGTTGCCCGAACGGTTGACGAGCGTGCTGCAGGTGACCTACCTCGTGTTCAACGAGGGCTACGCCGCGTCGTCCGGCGAATCGCTGATCCGCCACGACCTGACCGAAGAGGCGATCCGACTCGGCCGCTTGATCGTCGACCTGCTCCCGGACGCCGAGGCGATCGGCTTGCTCGCGCTGATGCTGTTGCAGGAATCCCGCCGCACCGCGCGGACCTCGCCGACTGGTGACGTAGTCCTGCTCGAGGACCAGGACCGATCGCTGTGGAATCGCGAGCACATCGCGGAGGGCAAGGCGCTGTTGCGGCGGGCGTTCGCGACCGACGGCTACGGCCCGTACACGATCCAGGCCGGGATCGCCGCCGTCCACGCGGATGCGGCGACGGCCGCGGAAACGGACTGGAACCGGATCGTCGAACTCTATGACGCGCTCCTGCGGATCGAACTCTCGCCGGTCGTGGACCTGAACCGGGCGGTCGCGGTCGCGATGCGCGACGGTCCGCAAGCCGGCCTCGCCCTCATCGACGACATCCTCGCCAGCGGCGACCTGTCCGACTATCACCTCGCGCACGCTGCCCGGGCCGACCTGTGCCGCCGCATGGGCCGCACGGCCGACGCCCGCATCTCCTACGAGCGGGCCCTGGCCCTGGCCAAACAGGAACCCGAACGCCGTTTCCTCCAGAAACGCTTACGGGAACTGGGTTAAGAAAAATCTCGCGCGGATGTCGATTTGCGGTCGACCAGTTCGACTATCTCGCAGAAACGGCAACTGCCGGCCCATACTCCCAAGGAGAGAATGATGAAGTACATGTTGCTCGTCTACGGCGCGGAAAACGCGTGGACCCCGGCCGAACGGGAGGCGTGCTGCCACGAGTCCACCCAGTTGTGCCACGAACTCCACAAACAGGGCAAGTACTACGGCGCCTCGCCGCTGCAGTCGGTCACAACGGCAACGGCCGTCCGCGTCCGCGACGGCAAGCGGCAGGTAACGGACGGCCCGTTCGCCGAGACCCGCGAACAACTCGGCGGTTTCTTCCTGATCGAGGCGGCCAACCTCGACGAGGCGATCGACATCGCCGGCCGCATCCCGGGTGCGCGGAAGGGCACGATCGAGGTCCGACCCGTCCAGGATTTGCCGGGCCTGCCGTCGGTCGGTTGAACGCGCGAGGCGAATCTACAAGTCACACATCGAAAGGACATGCGGCGATGAAATTCATGGTCATAGTCAGAGGGCCGGAAACGGCCGGGCCGCCGCCGAAGGCACTCATGGACGCGATTGGCCAGCTCGGCGCCGAGGCGATGAAGGCCGGCGTGATGGTCTCGACCGGCGGGCTGCTCCCGAGCGCGATGGGCGCGCGGGTACGGCTCGCCAACGGAAGGGTCACGACCACCGACGGTCCGTTCACGGAAACCAAGGAAGTGCTCGGCGGCTTCGCGATCTACGAATTGAAATCGAAACAAGAAGCGATCGAATGCACTCGGCGGTTCATGGAGTTGCACAAGGAACACTGGCCCGGTTGGGAGGGCGAGTCGGAGATCCGACAGATGTTTGACGGGTCAGACTTCTCGTGCGAGGGCAAGAAATAGCGGCCGGGTGCGCCGCCGACGCCGTCGGGCCAGACAGACGCGAATGAAATGGGGCGGGCACACCTTCGGCCGCATCGGTGTCCGTCCCTTTCTTCCCTACACTTGGCGGCTTAAGATCTCCAACGGAGATAATCTATGCAGTACCTTTTATTATGCTGTTTCGAGGAGGCCCGGTGGAAGGCGCTCCCGAATTCCGAACGCGATCGGATCATGGACGAGTACGGCAACCTGGTCCAAGAACTGAAATCGAACGGGCGTCTGATCGCCGGCGCGAAACTCGACGCGATCGCCAGCGCGGTCGCCGTTCGCCAAAAGAACGGCAAATCGGTCGTCACGGACGGTCCGTTCGCCGAAACCAGAGAGCACCTCGGCGGTTACCACCTGATCGAGTGCAAAGATCGGGACGAGGCGGTTGCGATCGCGTCGCGCATCCCGACGCTGGCGGCGGGTGGCGTCGTAGAAGTGCGCCCGGTCCTGTGGGCGGAATAATTCCGGGCGCGAGATAGACCAACGATTCATGGCCCTTCTCACCACCGACATGAAGCGAGTCGTCGAAGAACAGCGGCTCGGCTTTTTTGCGACGGTCTGTCCGGACGGGACGCCGAACGTTTCGCCAAAGGGCACGATCGCCGTCTGGGACGACGACCACCTGGTGTTCGCAAATATCCGCTCGCCGGGGACGATGGCGAATCTCAGAACGAATCCCAACGTCGAAGTGAACGTCGTCGATCCGGTCGTCCGCAAGGGCTACCGCTTCAAGGGGATCGCCGCCGTCCTGGAATCCGGGGAGCTGTACGACCGAGCGATCAGCTTCTACAAGGCGCGTGGGACGCCGACGGAGATCATCCGTGAGGTCGTCCTGATCCAGGTGCAGACCGCACAGCCGGTCACGTCGCCGGCCTACGACATCGGCCTCAGCGAGGACGAGGTCCGCGCCTTGTGGCTGCAGCGCATGGGCCTCGTTCGAGCCGCTCAAGAGAATTAGTTGCGGCGAGGAGTGCAGTCACGTAAAAATGGCCCTTGGCGTGCGGGGCGCATCCAGTCCGCGGAAAGG
>DATJGQ010000749.1:0-12569 GCA_035494815.1 Gemmataceae bacterium | reverse complement strand
GTGACGGCGAAGCGAACGCCGGGCTCGAGGAACTCGCGGAACCGGGCGGCGATCGCCGTTTCCACCGGCCGGCCCCACCCCGCGCCGGGCACGACTTCCAGGGTGATCTCGTCCGGGGCCCGTTGGACCAGACAGAAGTCGCGCACGGCGGTCCGGTGGGCCAGCAGGAATTCGTAGGTGGCGTCCAGCAGGAACCCCGACGTCAGCGTCCGCCCTGAGGGCAGCACGAAACTGTCGTTCCTACGTCCCTCCAGGGCGCGGAGCTGCCGGAAGCGCCAGCCGCACGCGCACGTCCCGTCCGCGATCGCGCCGAGGTCGTTCTGGAGGTAGCGGATCATCGGCATGGCGAAGTTGTGCAAGTTGGTCCCGACGAGGGTGCCCCGTTCGTCCGCCACCTCCATGTAATTGATGTCTTCAAAGATGTGATAGGTGTGATGCCGGCACTGGGCGGCGATCCGAGTCAGCTCCTCCGAAGAGTATTCGTCCAGGACCGGGCAGCCGATGCGCGCGGCCAGCGCGTCGCGCTCGGCCTGAGTGGACATCTCGGAATTCACGGAGACCGCCCGCAACGGCAGGCGCCGCCAGTCGTCCGGCCGCGTCTCGTGGACCAACTCCTTCAGGTGGGACGGGTAACAGACCAGCAGATGCGGCCGGATCCGCTGCAGCGCCGCGATCAGCTCCGGGACCGGCGTCAACGTCGAGAGGAAGTAAAGCGGGTACAGCCCGAGCAGGGAGTTCAACGGGTAGGGCGAGGTGTAGACGTACGCCTGTCGGTGCCAGGGGCGATATCGGAAGGCCATCTGGTACAGCCGCAGCCCGGCGAGGACGTAGGTCGTCATGGCTTTCGCGTCGTAAGCGACGTCGAGGACGCGGCCGCTCGACCCGCTACTGCGGGAGACGATCAGGGCCTGCCGATCGAACCCCGCCGCGAGCATCCTGTCCGGGTAGTTGGCGATCACCTGGTCTTTGGTCACGACCGGCAGCCGGTGGAAGTCGTCCCAGGTTTTCAGGTCGGGCGGGGCGAATGAAGCGGCCTGATACAGGTGGCGGTAGAAGGGCACCGTGTGGTAGGCGTGGGCCACGAGTTGCTTGATCCGGTCGAGTTGCCACGCTTGCATGCGGTCGCGCGACCAGAACGGCGTCCGCCCGAGCAGGCGGCGGACGGTCACGAGGCCTGCCAGGAGGGCGGCGCGTTCCCCAAAGCGCAGGCCCCTCATACCGTTCCCCAGTAGAAGGCGTAGACGGCGACCCAGTACGCGGCATAGGCCCCCAGGAGCCGCCGCCGGCTTCGCGGCCCGCGCGGAGGAGCCAGAAGACCGGCGGCCGCGAACAACACCCACGATAAAAGCAGGCGCTCCAACCGGGCCGGCACGCTCGCCGCCAGGAACGCTCCCATGCCGACGCGGGGCGGCGCCTCGACCGCATAGACCTTATAGGGGATTCCGGACATCGGCCCTTTGCACAGACCCCAGCCGCCATACGCTTCCATGTCGCGGGCGACGGCTTCGAACATGGCCGGCGACACGAAGGGAACGCGGCCGACCACCGCCCGTGCCGCCGCCGGGTCGCGCTCGGCCCACTGGTACATCACCAGGCCCGCGAACACGGAACCGGCGGTGACGGCGACCAAGTGCCGCAGCGACTGCCTCGCCGAGAACAGGGCCGCCAGCGTGATGACGATGTCGGGCACCAGAAAAAAGAGGCTGCCCTCGGCCGCCCCCCAAACGAAGGCCACGGCCAGGCCCGGCCGGCCCAGAAGACCGCCGACCCACCGCGGCTGACCCGCCGTGTCGCCGGTCATGGCTCGATCCCCCGCTGCTTGATCTGTGGGCGGTCCGGTTGCGACAATCGCGGCCAGGGGACCCCATTGAGCCGGAGAATGCGCCGGGCCGGGTCGTCGTCCCACGCCCGGTAGACGTTTTGCCAGTCGTCCCGGAACTCCGGCTGTGCCTCTCCCAGGGCCACCAAGAGCGGGCCGTAGACGGCGTCCATCGTCGCCGAGTCCGATGCGACGCCGGCCCGGAGTTCGAGGTCGAACTCGAGTCGCTGCCGGTCGCCGTCGTAGGCCACCCGGGCCCGGTAACAGCCGGTCAGATAGGTGGCCAGCGACGAACTTTTGATCGCCTGGTCGAGCATGGCCTCCGTCAGGTTAGTGCCGCAGAGAATGAGGGTCCGGTCGGCGCGGCCGCGGACGGCAAGCAGGTCGGGCAGTTCCTCTCCCGCCCCGGCGATGACCGCCCGGAGGTCGTCGTCCTCCGGGCGCAAGTGCGGCGACTCGAGGACCGCGCGGCGCAGTGCCGCCCAACTACACAAGGACACCGCGTCGTGCAGGTTGTAGCGGACGAGGGGGATCCCCTGGGAGCGGGTCACGCACAGCTCGCCGGACACATCTTCGAGGTAGGCGTCCGCGGCGGCGGCGTGGAACAGGTGGGGGATGATCGGGCCGACCGCCAATTCCTGCTTCAGGGCCGGATTCTCACTCAGGAGCCGGCGGACGGCGACCGACGCCGGTGACTCCGCTCCCAAGACGCCGGTGTCCGCACTGCCGTAAACGGAGAAGAGCAGGTTCTCGGTCCGCGCCACGCCGGCCCGTTGGTGCAGTTGGGCCCGCACGAATTCCGGGAATGACTCCCCCAGGACGACGTAGCGCATTCTGCCGACCGGCAACGGGGTGCCGAGTCGCTCCGCCAGGAGAAACAGGTGCGCGATCGCCGAGGGGCAGACGAATAACACGATCTGATCGACGAACCGCTCCGCCCGGCGCGCCATGCGGATGATCTCGTCGTGGCGGTTGCCGGGCGAGAAGACGGCCAACGGGTACGGACACGCGAGTGCCAGACTCTTGAGGAGCCAGGACAGGTGTTCGCCGCCGATCCAACTCCCCAAGGCCAGCCCCACGACCGCCAGCGTCCGCCGTTGCTGGATGGCGAAGGTCTGTTCCAAGAACGCCCGGAGATTGGGCAGCGCCGTCCGGTGCGAGTCTTTGAGCTGGGGCCAATAAAACGCCTGCCCCGACGAGCCGGACGAGGCGAAAATGGCGAACGTCTGGTCGAACTCCGCCGCCAGGAGTTCGTCGTAAGCCTGCGCCGTCAGATAGCTTTTCTTGTCGGTCAACGGCCGCAGACCAAAGGGGCCGTCCGCTGGGAAGCCGCGCGCCTCCAGGAAGCGGCGGTATGCGGGGACGGCGGCTTGGACTTCCCGGGCCAGGCGGTCCGCCCGTTCCGCGGACCCGATTGCCGGGACTGACAAGGGTTGAGCTCTCATTGTGAGGTCCCGCCCAGCCCCCGGACAGCCGCTTCACAGCAGCGGGCTGACTCTTCCCAGCCTTCGCGGCGATTGGCTAGATGGCCGAAGCGGAGTGCGGGGCCGACTTTGATGACGATCTTGTGGGGTCTGGGCACTCGACAATTCGCCGGCAGTGCCTCGAAGGCGCCGCTGATGTGACACGGCACCACCGGAACGTCCACGCCCGCGACGATCATGCCCAGCCCCGGCTTGAACGGCATCATCGCCCCGTCACGGCTGCGGCCGCCTTCCGGGAAGAGAATGTACGCGCACGGCTCGCCGACGAGCCGTTGGCGAAGCTCGGCTAGCGCGTGCGGCGTACACTTCCGCCGCCAAAGGGGCAGCGCGTTTACCAGTGACATGGCGAAGACGGCCTTCGTGGTCTTCTCGAAGAAGACGTCGCCCGCCGCGAGCGGGAAGACGCGGTCGCGGATCGACAACGGCAGCGGCGCCGCCAGGATCAGCGCGTCGAGGTGGCTGGCGTGGTTGCCGATCAACACGAACGGTGGTTTAGTTGGCAAGTGCTCGCGGCCGATTACCTCCAGCCGGTGCCAAACGCGGAAATACGCGCGTGTCACTGCGCCCCAGACGAGGTGTCCGGCGGTCAGCAGCAGGTCGGACTCACGCTTGAGGCTCGACGCGCGAGCCCGCCCGACGAGGTTCAGGTCCTGCGCCGGCTCGTAGGTCCAGTCGCTCATCATGGCATGACGCCCCCGCTGATGACACGGACCGGCTGGTCCAGTCCGAAGCCCACAAAATAGCCGACGTAATGAAACACCAACGGCGCCACGAGGAGCAGACTGTCGAAGCGGTCGAGCAGCCCGCCGTGGCCTGGGATGGCAACCCCGAGATCTTTCACGCCGAGGTCCCGCTTGACGCTCGACAGCACGAGATCGCCCAACTGGCCCAGGACGCTGACCAGCACGCCGAGCGGCACCAGCCACATCCATCGGTCCAGCGGCGAATCGCGGAAGATGAAGTGAAAACCGACCGCCACGAGCGGCGTGGTCAGGGTCAGGGCGCCGAGGGCGCCGCCCAACGTCTTGCCGGGACTGGTGTTCGGCGCCAACTTCCGCCGGCCGAACGTTTTGCCGCTGACGTAAGCGAAGACGTCGTTCAGCTCGACCGCCACGAGAATCAGCAGGATGATCGGGCGGTACTGCGCGTCATTGGCAATGTATCCAAGCGTACCGAGCGCGCAGCCGAAGAGCAGGAAGCCGAACACGGCCAGGGCAACGCGCTGGATGTAGCCCTTCGGCCGGTCGGCGAGCACCGCCAGCGCCGCGATCGCCCCGGTCGTCAACGGGATCAGCGCGGTAAAGAGGCCGTACCAGTGATCGAACGTCGCGAACGAGAGCGCCAGAATCCCGATCACGACCAGTAGGCTGATGAACTTCTCGCGGAACAGCCCCGTCGCCCGCGCGTATTCGCGGTAACAGAACAGGCTCAGCAAGGTCACCGCTGCCATCGTCCACGCCGCCCCGAGCAGCACCGGGACCGCAAGCACCGGCACCATCACGAGCCACGCGAAGTATCGGACCCATAAATCGTGCCGCAATTTTTCGTCGATGACGCCCGTCCGGCTCATGGCGGTGAAGACGATCGGGGCGACGATGAGGACGGCCGCGATGCCGGCGAGGATGCCGATCGTGACCGGGTGGTCGAATGCATGTCGCCAGCCGAACAGGCGGTCGGCGCTGACGGGGTCGAAGATGTTCATCGCGCCCCCCGTAAGCGGAGGCTGATCCGTCGCACACGCCGCAGGGCCGTGAAGAGGCTGCCGATCGCGACGACGGCGAGCACGATCGCGGGCAAACCCGGCGCGGGCAGCCAATCGGCCGTCGCCAGTCCGCAATAGACGGCGCAACCGATCACACACGCCATTCGCTGCTGCTTGGCGAAAGGTCCGATAAACTCCTGCCCGGCGCCCGCGCCTTTACCGAGGGCGCGGACGTATGCGGTGAAGACGGCGGCCAGCGCGGCGACAACGCCGAGGACCGGTTCGCCACCGGCCGCATAGCCCAGACCAACGAGTGCCGCCGAATCCGAGACGCGATCGGGCACCTCGTTGTACAACTCGCCAACCGCCGATGACGTGCGCGAGCCGATCGCGACCATCCCATCGAGCATGTTGGCCAGCAGTCGTGTGACGATCAACGCCGCCGCGGCCAGCCAGGCGAGACGCTGCGGCAAGCCGTCCAGATGGGCGGTCGCCGCCAACGCCGTCCCCGCCGCGAGTCCCGCGATCATGCCGGCGACCGAAACGCCGTTGGCCGAGACGCCATGTCGGACCAGCCAATCGGCCGCGATTTGCGAGACCCGCCAGGAACGGGCCGCGATCGGTCGGCGATCGGCCTCTGCCGGCGATTTGGCCTGGGCGGACATGCTTAGCCCCCTGGGTAAGTCTCTATTCCTAGAGGCGTAAACGCCGGAAGGATATCACGTTGGTGGAGCGCCCGACAGGCAAACTATTCCCGTTCGCATCGCGCGGAGACGGGCCGGAAGCTCTTTCTCTGTCTGCTCGGCCCGGCTACAATCGTCACAGATGTAAACCTCGCGCGACCGCGACCGCCGATCGCCGCTCCCGCCAGGACGGTCGCCCCGACCCTCACGGATTCGCTTGCCGATGCGACGTTGCGCTGTTCTCGTTGGCCTGATCGCCGTCATGCCCGCCCGCGGTGCCGACACTGCCGCAGTCGAGTTTTTCGAGACGAAGATCCGCCCCATCTTCGTCGAGAACTGCCAGTCCTGTCATGGGGTCGAGAAACAGAAGAACGGCCTGCGACTCGACTCGGCGGCCGCGGTTCGTAAGGGCGGCGACTCCGGCCCCGTCATTACTCCGGGTGAGCCGGACAAGAGTCGGTTGATTGAGGCGGTGCGGCAGACCGGCGAACTCAAGATGCCGCCGAAAGGCAAGTTGCCCGACGAGGCGATCGCCGCTCTGACCGAGTGGGTGAAGCTGGGGGCGCCGTGGCCGGCGGAGCGAGATCAGTCGCTGGAAGTTACCAATCGCAAGATCGAGCAGACTCACTGGGCATTTCAGAAGGTGACGGCGCCGCGGATCCCCGATACTGCGGTCGCTGACGCTCTCGGCTCGCCTCGCAATCCGATCGACGCGTTCGTGCTCGCCAAATTGCAAGCGGCCGGGCTGAAACCGTCGCCGGCCGCCGATCGGGCGACTCTCCTGCGCCGCATCACGCTTGATCTGCACGGCCTGCCGCCGACGCCGGCCGCGGTCGACGCGTTCGTCAGCGACGCCGACCCCGACGCGTTCGCCAAGGTCGTCGACCGCCTGCTCGCCAACCCGCGGTACGGCGAGCGCTGGGGCCGCTACTGGCTCGACGTCGCCCGCTACGCCGACTCGAAAGGCTACGTCTTTGAAGAGGAGCGACGTTACCCTTACGCCTACACCTACCGCGATTACGTCGTCCGCTCGTTTAACGACGATCTGCCTTTCGACGAGTTCGTGATCCAGCAGCTGGCCGCCGACCGGCTGCCGATCGGTGACGACAAGCGGCCGCTCGCCGCGCTCGGCTTCGTCACCCTCGGCCGGCGGTTCCTGAACAACCCGCACGACATCATCGACGACCGCATCGACGTTGTCACCCGCGGGCTGATGGGGCTGACGGTCACCTGCGCCCGCTGTCACGACCACAAATACGATCCGATCCCGACCGCCGACTATTACTCGCTCTACGGCGTCTTCGCGTCGTCGGTCGAACCGAAGGATTTGCCGCAGATCGGCGAGGTGAAACGAACGCCCGAGTACGAGGCGTTCGAGAAGCAACTCGCGAAACTCGAGGGCGAAGTGGAGAAATACCGGCAGCAGCGGCGCGACTATCGCGTGCATGTGTCTCGAGTGGCGAGCCTGCTGCCGGGGCTCGAGCCGATCCCGCTGCGAGCGGTGACCGCCGTCGTCCCGAACCCGCTCGACAAACTTCCGGCGGGGCGGTTCGACCGGATGCTCAATCGACTGGAGCGCGACACGCTCCGCAAGATCCAGAAGACCGCCGACAGCTTTCGGGCGAACTCGCCGCTGGCGCCGCCGCGGGCGATGGTGCTCGCCGACGCGCCGCAGCCGACCGAGCCCGTGATCCTGGTCCGCGGCAACCCGGCCAATCATGGCAAACACGTGCCGCGGCAGTTCCCGGCCGTCATCGCGGGCCCCGAGCGCAAACCGTTCACCGACGGCAGCGGCCGGCTCGAACTCGCCAAGGCGATCACCGACCCGCAAAACCCGCTGACCGCCCGCGTCTTCGTCAACCGCGTCTGGGCGCACCACTTCGGCAAGGGCCTGGTCGGCACGCCGAGCGACTTCGGCGTCCGCAGCGACCCGCCGACGCACCCGGAACTACTCGACTACCTCGCCGACCGGTTCGTCAAAGGCGGCTGGTCGGTGAAGAAGCTGCACCGTCTGATCCTGCTGTCGAACGCCTATCAGCAACGCAGCGACGACCGACCGGAATGCGTGGCGGCCGATCCCGAGAATCGACTGCTTTGGAAGTACAACCGTTGGCGTCTGGACCTCGAAGCACTACGGGACGGCATCCTCGCCGCGGCCGGGACGCTCGACCCGGCGATCGGCGGGCCGGCGGTCGACATCGTCAAACAGCCCGGCATTCCGCGGCGGACGATCTACGGGTTCATCGACCGGCAAAACCTGCCCGGGATGTACCGCACGTTCGACTTCGCCAGCCCGGACACGCACGCCCCGCAGCGATACAGCACAACCGTGCCGCAGCAGGCGCTGTTCCTGATGAACAGCCCATTCGCGTTGCAACAGGTGAAAGCGCTGGCGGCGCGGCCGGAGGTCGCGGGCGTATCGCCGGACGAAATGCGGGTCGACGCTTTATACCGTTTGCTATATGGCCGCCCGCCGCAGACGGACGAAGTTGAACTCGGCGTGCGGTTCGTCCGTGGCACGACGCCGGCGGCGGAGACGAAGCTGTCGCCGTGGGAGCAGTATGTGCAAGTGCTGTTATTGGGCAACGAGTTCGCGTTCGTGGATTGAGAGTGGCGCGGTAGAATTGCTGCGAGGAGGCAAGCTGATGGCGACTGCACCGGAATTACTTCCGCCGCGGCCACAGACGCGAGCATTGCCGCGCCTCGAAAATGGCGAACACCTTGACCAGAAGACCTTCCACGCGCGCTACGCCGCGATGCCGAAGAGTATCAAGGCCGAGCTCATTGGCGGGAGGGTGTACATCATGGCCTCGCCGTTACACCCTCTTCACGGCCAACACCATTCCCGACTCATGGGCTGGCTCGAGGTTTACTTGGCTAGCACGCCCGGAACGAATGTCTTCGATAATACGAGCGCTATTCTTGGCAAGGATTGCGAACCGCAGCCCGACGGTTGCCTAGTCATTCGCCCGGAATTCGGCGGTCAAACGCGATTTGATGAAGAGGGCTGGTTGGTCGGCACCCCCGAGTTGATTATCGAAGTCGCGTCCAGTTCCGAGTCGTACGACCTGCATGAGAAGCGCGACGACTATGAGCGGTACGGCGTGCGAGAATACGTCGTTTTCGCCGCCCGCCAGCAGCGCGTGTACTGGTGGGTGCGTCGCGGCGAACGCTACATAGAATTGCCGCCGGGCGCCGACGGCGTGTTCCGGTCGGAGACATTTCCCGGCTTGTGGCTCGACGCTACGGCGCTCGCCCAAGCGGATGCCGCGAAATTGCACGAAGTGTTGCGACAAGGGTTGGCCACATCGGAGCACGCCGCATTCGTCGCGAAACTGGAGGCCGCACGGAAAGGTCAATGACGTTCCCTTGCTCCCTCACCCGCCGTGACTTCCTCGCCCGCAGCGGCCTCGGCTTCGGCGGGCTCGCGGTCGGCGGGCTATTGCGCGACGCGGGCCTGCTGACGGCCGCGCCGATCGACCCGACGCGGCCGCTCGCCCCCCGGTCGCCGCACTTCCCGGGCAAGGCGAAACGCGTCATCCACATCTTCGCCAACGGCGGGCCGAGCCACGTCGATACGTTCGACCCCAAGCCGCTCCTGGACAAGTACGCCGGCAAGATGCTGCCCCGGCCGAACCTCGGCACCGAACGCAAGACCGGTGCGGCGTTCCCGTCGCCGTTCAAGTTCCAGAAGTACGGGCAGAGCGGCATCGAGGTCAGCGAACTATTTTCGCACGTCGGTGAATGCATCGACGACATCGCCGTCATCCGCTCGATGTACGCCGACGTGCCCAACCACGAGCCGTCGCTGCTCCTGATGAACTGCGGCGAGGCCCGGCTGATCCGCCCGTCGCTCGGGTCGTGGTTGACCTACGGGCTCGGCACCGAAAACCAGAACCTGCCCGGCTTCATCGCCATGTGTCCCGGCGGGTATCCGATTCAGGAGTCGCAGAACTGGCAGGCCGGCTTCCTCCCCGGCGTCTACCAGGGTACCTACATCGACACCAAGAACATCGAACTCGATAAGCTCATCGAGCACATCCGAAACACTACGACCGCGGGCGCCGATCAGCGGCGGCAACTCGATCTGTTGCAACAGCTCAACCGCAAGCATAGCGCCGCCCGGCAACAGGATCCCCAGCTCGAATCGCGTCTGCAGTCGTTCGAGTTGGCCTATCGCATGCAGTCGGAGGCGGCCGACGCTTTCGATATCAGCCGCGAGCCGCTCAAAGTCCGGGAGATGTACGGCCCCGGTACCCAGGCGCGGCAAATCCTGATCGCCCGCCGCTTAATCGAGCGGGGCGTGCGGTTCGTGCAAGTCTGGCACGGTTCCGGCCAGCCGTGGGACAACCACGACGACATCGCCGTCAATCACCGCAAGCTCGCCCAGGAGAGCGACCAGGCGATCGGCGCGCTGCTCAAAGACCTCAAGCAGCGCGGCCTGCTCGACGAGACGCTCGTCATCTGGGGCGGCGAGTTCGGCCGAACGCCGACCGTCGAGCTGCCTCAGGCCGGGGCGAATGCCGGCAAGGTCAACGGCCGCGACCATAACCACTGGGGCTTCACCGTCTGGCTGGCCGGCGGCGGCGTCAAGGGCGGCACCGTCCACGGCGCGACCGACGAGTTCGGCTTCCAGGCGGCCGAGGACAAAGTTCACGTCCACGACCTGCACGCGACCATCCTTCATCTCATGGGCTTCGACCACGAGCGGTTCACCTACCGCTACGCCGGCCGCGATTTCCGACTGACCGACGTGCACGGCAAGGTCGTCCGCGACGTGCTGGCATAGCCGCTTGCGGCTATGCGAGTCGGCACCGGAATTGCTCCCTCAGCCTTTGGTCGCCCGTCAACCGAAGTCGAGATGGAGCATCCCATGACACTGCTGAAATGGGCATTAGCCCTGTTCATCATCTCGCTGATCGCGGCGGCGCTCGGATTTACCGGTGTCGCCGCTGGCGCCGCCGACATCGCCAGGTTCCTGTTCTTCCTCTTCCTTGCCGGGGCGGTGCTTCTGCTCCTGCTGGGGTTATTCGCCGCACGTGCCGTCACGGGTTAGCTGTGGCCGCTCGCGGGGCTGCGCGAGCGGCAGGACCGGTAGCGGTCCACCCCCGCCCCGGGTAGGATGACGCGGAGACATCCTTCCGCGGCGGGGGGGACGATGGCGGACGCGACGGCCCCGGCGACGGTCGAACGGTTCCTCGACGCGCTCGGGCGCAGCGGCCTGCTCCCCGCCGAGACGATCCGCGCCGCTCTCGACGCCGCCCCCGAACCCGCCCGCTCCGACCCCCGGCTACTCGCCGACTACTTCGTCCGACTCGGTAAACTTTCCCACTTCCAGGCCCGCAAACTCCTCGAAAACACGGCCGGCGGCCTGGTGCTCGCCAACTACCACGTCGTCATGCCGATCGGCCGTGGCGGCATGGGCACCGTCTATCTCGCCCGCGACACCCGCGCCAACCGGCTCGTCGCACTGAAAATACTGCCGCCGAAGAAGGCTCGCGCCGAGGAACGGCTGATCGCCCGCTTCCGCCGCGAGATGGACCTGAGCCAGCGGGTCGCCCACCCGAACCTCACGCGGACGTACGAAGTCGGCGTCGCGCAGGGCGTCTACTTCATCGCGATGGAATACATCGCGGGCCAGAGCCTGTATCGCGTCGTGAGCCAGGGCGGGCCGCTGCCGGTGGCTCGGGCGGCGAAGCTGTTCGCCCAGGTGGCAGCCGGCCTCGAACACGCCCACGGCCTCGGCCTGATCCACCGCGACCTGAAACCGTCGAACATCATGATCACTCCCCGGGACCAGGTGAAAGTGCTCGACCTCGGCCTAGCGCTAATCGAGGGGGAGGTCGTCGAGGACCACAAGGTCGTCGGCGGCAAAGGATACGTTGTCGGCACGTTCGACTACATCGCCCCGGAGCAGACCGAGGACGCGGCGAAGGTGGACGCCCGGTCGGATTTGTACGCGCTCGGCTGCACGATGTATTTCGCGCTGACCGGTCAGCCGCCATTCCCGGGCGGCGAGCGGCGACAGAAGATCAACAAGCACCGCGTCGCCATTCCGCCGCCGATTCAGGACTTGAACCCGCTCGTGCCCGCGTCGTTCGCGGCGGTCGTGCACCCTCTTTTGTCGAAGCGGCCGGAGGATCGCCCGCGGTCGGCCGAGTCGTTACGACAACAACTCCTCGCCTGGGCGGGGCCGGACGCCGCCGCGACCGCAACCGGCGCGTCCGCGCCGACGGACACGGCCGCGGTGATCGCCGATCTGGAATCGCAGGAGTCGGTCGAATCGGGCTGGGACTGGGTGCCGAACGTCTCGCTGTCGGAGACGACCCGCCGGCGGTCCTGGTCGCTCGGCGGTGCGCCAGCCTGGCTGCCGCTGACCTTGGCCATCGTCCTCGGTCTGACCGCGGTCCTGCTGATGCTTCTCGCCCTGTGGGCGGCGACCCGCTAACCGTGCTCCATTTCGTCCACCCGTCGCAACCGCCGGTCGGCGTCGAAGACGGGCGGCGGTAACGA
This sequence comes from Gemmataceae bacterium, assembly GCA_035494815.1. Classification (GTDB taxonomy): domain Bacteria; phylum Planctomycetota; class Planctomycetia; order Gemmatales; family Gemmataceae; genus DATJGQ01. Next base: position 368 of record DATJGQ010000749.1, on the reverse strand, counting down.
CTCCGCGAGTTTGATCGCGCCGGCCTCGCCGAGCCCCGGTTTCGCCGTGCCCGTGCCGCGGAAGATTTTCAGTTTCTGCCTGCGGGCGATGATCTCGCGTCGCGTTCGGCCCTGCGGCGCGTCCGGCCACGGACCTTTCTGTTCCGCGAAGTCGAAGAAAACCGGCACGACTTTGCGGATGTACCGCCAATAACCCGGGTTGTCGGTCTGGACGACGAAGAGCCCACCGGGGACGAGCGTGCGATGAACCAGCGCGAGGAACGACGGCGTGATCAGGCGGCGATGGACCTGCGAGAGATCGTAGTACGGCTGCGGGTGGTAACAGTGAATCTCGGCGACGGTGCCGGGTTCGACGTGCTCGGCCAGAA
>DATJGQ010000748.1:0-3690 GCA_035494815.1 Gemmataceae bacterium | reverse complement strand
AGGAACTGAGGATGTGAGCGCCTGCGGCGCAAACAAGGGGGCGGCTCGTCGCGTGAGCCGCCCCCATTTCTTGGGCCGTTACGCCATGATCTCGTGCACGACGTTGCCGTGCACGTCGGTCAGTCGGAAGTCGCGGCCGCTGTAACGGAACGTCAACTTCTCGTGATCGAGTCCCATCAGGTGCAACAGCGTCGCGTGCAGGTCGTGGACGTGCACGCGCTTGTCGATCGCGTGGTAGCCGATGTCGTCGGTCGCGCCGTGGACGTGCCCGCCCTTGACGCCGCCGCCGGCCAACCACATCGAGAAGCCGGTCGCATGGTGGTCGCGCCCCTTTTCGCTCTCGGACGTCGGCGTCCGTCCGAACTCGCCGCCCCACAGAACCAGCGTGTCCTGTAACAGGCCGCGGGTCTTGAGGTCGCGTAAGAGCGCCGCGATCGGTCGGTCGCTCTTTTCGGCGTGCTTGCGGTGGTTGGCCATGTCCTTGTGGTCGTCCCACGGCTGGTCGTTGCCGTAGTAGATCTGCACGACCCGCACGCCGCGCTCAACCAGCCGCCGGGCCAACAGACACGCGTTGGCGAACTCGCCTTCACCGTAGAGCCCCCGCGTCTTGACCGACTCGCGACCCAGGTCGAAGACCTCCTGCGCTTCGCCCTGCATGCGGTAGGCCATCTCCAGCGACGCGATGCGGGCTTCGAGTGCCTCGTCGCGGCCGCGCTGCTCGAGGTGGTCGTGGTTCATCTGCTGCAACAGGTCGAGCTGGGCCCGCTGGGCGTCCGGCGTCAGGTACTTGTTGCGGACGTCGCGGATGATCGTGCCCGGGTCGATCGACTTGTTGTTGATGTGCGTGCCCTGGTAGACGCCGGGTAGGAAGCTGTTACTCCACAATTGCGGGCCGACGACCGGTTTGCCGGGGCAGAGGACGACGAACCCCGGCAGGTTCTGATTGTCCGAACCCAGGGCATAAGTGAGCCACGATCCGAGGCTCGGGCGGATCGGCTGCATGTTGCCCGAGTTCATCATCAACAGGCCGGGCTCGTGGTTGGGGTTGTCCGTCCACATGGAGCGGATGACGCAGATGTCGTCGATGCACTCGCCGACGTGCGGGAACAGTTCGCTGACCTCGATGCCGGCCTCGCCGTACGGCTTCGTCTTGAACTGCGAAGCCATCAAGTTGCCCTTCGGCTTGCGTTTCGACTTGCCCAGGAACGATTCGGGCAACGGCTTGCCGGCGAGTTTGGCCAGTTCCGGCTTGGGGTCGAAGGTATCGAGGTGCGAGGGGCCGCCGTTCATGAACAGGAAGATCAGCCGCTTGGCCCGTGGGGCGAAGTGAGGCGCTTTCGGGGCGAGCGGATTGGTCTGGCGGGTGGACGTCGCCGTCTCGGCGGCGAGCAACCCGGCGTCGGCGAACACGCGCGACAGGGCCAGCGCCCCGAAGCCGCCGCCGATGCGGAGGAGGTCACGCCGGGTCGGTCGGAAATAGTTGTTCATAACCGCCTCGACCAATCTTTGTTTTTCTCCCCCTCTCCCATGAAGGGAGAGGGGGAGAAATACTAATCCACGTACAGGAACTCGTTCGCCGCCAAGAGCGCCTGGGCGTACTGCTCCCACCGCGTCAGCGTCTCGTCGTCGGACGGCGAGGAGACGAACGCCAGCCCGAGACTGACTTCGCGCTCGGTCGCCGGCCGGCCGTACAGACGCAAAAACGCCAGCTTGATCCGCTCGGCGTCGTCGCGTTCGGCCTCGGCGACGGCGCCCGCCAGCGCCTTCGCGTTTCGCACCATGAATTCGCTGTTGAGCACGAACAGCTGCTGCAGCGGCACCGTCGTCTCCGGCCGCTTGTCCGCGGTGATGTTCGGATCAGGGAAATCGAAAAGCCGCAATAGCGGATTCAAGTCGTGCCGGCTGACGGAACCATAGAACGTGCGGCGGCGGTTGTCGGGCGAATTCAAGTCCGTGGAAGGGCCGCCGAGCGTGCGGTCGAGCGTACCGGCCGCGGCGAGCATGGCGTCCCGCCACGCTTCCACTTCCAGCCGCCGCCGGTTCATCCGCCAGGCGAGCCGGTTCTCGGGATCGATCTCGCGATTACGTTCGTCCAAAGTGGCGCTCGTCTGCCGGTACGTCGCCGACATGACGATGAGCCGGTGCAGCGCCTTGATCGACCAGCCTGAGCGGACGAACTGCGTAGCCAGGTGATCGAGCAGTTCCGGGTGCGTCGGACGTTCGCCGAGGGCGCCGAAGTTACTCGCGGTCCGCACCAGCCCCTGGCCGAAATGGTGCTTCCAGACCCGGTTCACGAACACGCGCGCCGTCAGCGGGTTTGCCGGGTCGGCGATCGCCTTCGCCAGCTCCAGCCGGCCGCTGCCCTCCTCGAACTTCGGCGGCGCGTCCGGCGTCAATACCGTCAGGAAGTGGTGCGGCGCTTCCGGCCCGAGCGTGTCCGGATTGCCGCGGACGTGTACCCGCATCGTCACCGGCTTGGGCAGGTCCTTGAGCGCGTGAACGAGCGGATACTTTGGCGCGACCTTGTCCTTCTTTTGCTTGTCGGTCAGCGCCTTCTTCGCCTTTTCGACCTCTTCGGGCGGGACGAGCGGGAACTCGTCGTATTCCGTGCTCGCGAAAATACCGGCGAGCGAGTAGTAGTCGGCCGTCGGGATCGGGTCGAACTTGTGGTCGTGGCACCTTGCGCAGGCGACGGTCAGCCCGAGGAAGCCACGGCTGAGCGTGTCAATTCGGTCGTCGTATTGGTCGAGCTTCTTCTGGTCGCCGTAATAGACCGGGCCGCACGAGAAGTACCCGAGGGCCGGCAGGTTCTCGTTACGGTCGGGTCCCTCGAGCAGGTCGGCTGCGATCTGCTCCATGACGAAGCGGTCGTACCGCAAGTCGTCGTTGAACGACTTGACCAGCCAGTCGCGGTAACGGAACCCTTGCGGGTATTTACGGGACTGGAAGGTGTGCGCCTGATCCTCGCCGTAACGGGCGATGTCCAGCCAGTGCCGGGCCCACCGCTCGCCGTAGTGCGGCGACGCGAGCAGGCGATCGACCAGCCGGTCGTAGGCGTCCGCGGCATCGTCCCTGAGATACGCTTCGACCTCTTCGGGTGACGGCGGCAGCCCCGTCAGATCGAAGGTCACGCGGCGAATGAGCGTTCGCTTGTCGGCCGGCGGCGAGGGCGTCAGCCCGTCTTTCTCGAGCCGCGCCTGAATGAAAGCGTCGATTTCATTTCGGATTTCGGATTTCGGATTTCGCAGCTGCGGAACCGGCGGCTCGGCGACCGGGCGGAACGACCAGAACTCGCGGTCCTTGGCCGTGACGACCATGCCGGCGTGATCGACGATCGACGGTCGGACATCGGCCTTGACGGCGGGCCAGGGGGCGCCCTGTTTGATCCAGTTGGTCAGCGCGACGATCTGGGTCTCGTCGAGTTTGCCCTTGGGCGGCATCTTCGGCGCGTCGCCGGATTGGTGCACCGCGGTGATCAGCTTGCTCTTCTCAGGTTCGCCGGGGACGATAACCGGCCCGGAGTCGCCTCCATTGAGCATCGCGTCGCGGGAGTCGAGGCGGAGGCCGCCCTTCTGTTTGTCGGCGCCGTGACAGGACTGGCAGTGTCCGGCCAGCACAGGGCGGACCGACTTCTCGAAATACTCCAGGGCTTCGGGAGTGGGTTTGACGTCAGAGCCGCGAGCGTGAGCG
>DATJGQ010000747.1:0-2589 GCA_035494815.1 Gemmataceae bacterium | reverse complement strand
GCAGTGCGGCGGCGGGTCGGAAGGCTTTCATGGACGGACCTCGGAATTGGCGAGCCGGATTGCGAAAGCGCCGCGCGGGCCGCGGGCACCCGCCCAAGATAACCGGCGGCGCTTCGAAAACAACGAAAAAGCGATGTGATTACTCGACGATCGTCCGATGCCCGTCGTCATGATCGGGCCCGTCGGGTTCGTCTGCGAGGAAGACGAGCCGGCGGTCGCACAGCCGCAGTTCGTCGCCCGGCCGCAATTGAGTCGGCGAGGTGATCCGCTCGCCGTTCACGAACGTCCCGTTCTTGGAGGCGGTGTCGTGGACTTCGCAGACGTGGGACGAATGGACGACGATCGCACAATGACGGCGGGAGACGCTGCCGTCCAGGATCGGGATGTCGTTATCCGGCATGCGGCCGATCGTATTGAGGCCCGGTTTGAGGGCATGCGCCGAGTCGCGGTCTTGCAGCCAGAACTTCTGCGTGGGTGGTGTGACCGCCGCGGACGTGAATCGGTCACGAAGGGATGCCGCTTCGGCGAGGTGCCGCCCGTCGAGGGCGAGCGTGTGTTCGCCGCAATTGCCGAGCAACAGTTCCCGGGCGCGGCGATACTCCTGTCGTCGCGGCAAGGCCTCGAGATGAACACTGCACAGCCGGGGATCCGACATGGACGCGCCCCGCAGGCCGTCTGACCGTCACCTAAGCCATTGTTCGGCGAATTCCGCGCCGGTCAAGCAAGAAATGCGACGGCGGCAGGCCGCTGATTCGCGAGTCTGAGCCATTCCTCCGGCCAAGCCCGATTTCTCACGCCGGGCTGATTTCCAGCACTTCGTACCGGATCGTGCCCTTCGGGACGGCGATCGACGCCGTATCCCCGACCTTCTTTCCGATTAAGCCCTGGCCGATCGGGCTCGTGACGAGGATTCTGTTGTTGTCGTAATCTTCGTCCCCTGGGCCGACCAGCTCGAAGACCTCTTCCTCGTCGAAGTCGAGATCTTTGACCCGGACGCGGGTGCCGAAAACGACGGCATCTGAAGGCAACGTACTCTTATCGATCAGCATCGCCCGGCTGAGGCGGTCGCGCAAGTCGTGGATCCGAGCCTGCAGCATTCCCTGGTCTTCGCGGGCGGCGTGATATTCCGCGTTCTCGCTCAGGTCGCCCATCGCCCGGGCGGCGGCGACGCGTTTGGTCACCTCGATCATCTCGGGGCCTTGCAGCCGTTCGAGTTCCGCCTTGAGCTTGTCATAGCCCTCGCGGGACATGGGAATTCGTTCGTTAGACATCGCCTTCGGACTCCTCCGGTCGGCCTCCCATCTCCTGTGGGCGGCAAAAGTAGAACAACCATCTTGGCTGGCCGCTCGGCCCTTGTAAAGGGCGATTCGGCGGAACTCGTTAGGTGGTTAGGTGGTTAGGTGGTTGGGTGGTTGGGTGGTTGGGTGGTTAGGTGGTTGGTAGTTTTAGTCTTTAACCACCCAACCACCTAACCACGCAACCACCTAGTTACGGTGTCCAGTCGGCGTCGGGCGGGACGGTGGCACAGAATTCCGCGAGCAACCGGGCGGCGCGCTCGAGGTCGGCGGTCGCGATCACCTCGACCGGGCTGTGCATGTAGCGGTTGGGTAGACCGATGAGGCCGGCGGCGACCCCGTCGCGCGCCAGCTGGATGGCGTTGGCATCCGTGCCGGTCGCCCGCGGGGCGCCGCGGACCTGCACGGCAATTTCGTTGCCCCGCGCCGTTTCCTCCAGGCGCTCGAAGACCCGCGGGTTGATGTTCGGTCCCCGGAACAGCACCGGACCGGCGCCGAGCCTGGTGTCACCGAGCTGTTTCTTGTCGTCGCCGGGCGTGTCGGTGGCGTGGGTCACGTCTACGGCAATCCCCACGGTCGGATGAATCGCGTGAGCGCTGGTCGTCGCGCCGCGGAGGCCGACCTCCTCTTGCACGGTCGAGACGCAAAAGACCGCGGCCTCAAGCGGCCGGCCGTGCAACAGCCGCAGTACTTCGAAGACGGTCCAAACGCCGACCTTGTCGTCCATTCCCGGCGCGGCGGCGAGCCCGTTCCGCAGTTCGCGGAGGCCGAGGGCGAAGGTGATCGAGTCGCCATGTCGGACGACCTGCTGCGCCTCCGCGCGGTCATTCGCCCCGATGTCCACCCAAATGTCGGTGAATTGGGGCACCTTGGCCCGCTCTTCGGGAGTGAGCAGATGCGTCGCCTTTCGCGAAACGACGCCGGTCACAGGTCCGGTCCGTGTCCAGACGGTCAGCTGTTGGCCCAACAGCAATTGCATGTCCCAGCCGCCGATCGGCTGGACGTAGAGGAAGCCGTTATCGTCGATGTGCTGGACCATCAGGCCGATCTGGTCGCAGTGGCCGGCGAGCATGATCCGTTGCTGCACATCGGCGCCGCGGTCGCGGGGGTAGAGAGCGGCGATGACGTTGCCGTGGCGATCGGTGCGAACCTCGTCGGCGTAGCGGCCGGCCCAGGCGCGGACGATATCCTGGATCGCCTGCTCGAAACCGGAGGCGCTGGGCGTCTCCAACAGGTCCCGGAAGAACTTGAGCGATTGGTCGTGCATTGGTCGGGTGGTTGGGTGGTGGGGTGG
>DATJGQ010000746.1:0-6994 GCA_035494815.1 Gemmataceae bacterium | reverse complement strand
AATGGTGGCGCGAGAAGTGAGTCACACCTTGACGCCCTCGGCCCGGCCGTTGGAAGTCGCGTGATGGAGGCGGCGTGGAAGAAATCGAAACATTGAGCGAAACGGAGCGACTTCTTTTGATGGCCGCCGCCGTTCGAGGCAGGGGACCACGGTCCGATATCATGCATGCAAATACGGCGAAAATCGTATCCCAAGTTTTACATTGGCTCGGGTTGAGCGACGAGGAGATTAGACGAGGGTGGTGGGAATCGGAGGCGGGCGAGCGGTCGGTGGAATGTGCAAAGCATCTAGCAGTTTACGAAGTCCTGATTCGGATGACTCAGCCGCTCGGTAGGAGAGGCCGCTGGCGACCGGCCGAGCGGCCAGGACGGCCGCTATTTGAGGGCGCCGGCAACTGGGGAGTGCCCGGGAAGCATCCGGCGTGCAGCCCGTTGTTTAATGCTTGCCGCTTGACCAGGCGCGGCGAGCGGATCGCTCGTGTGCTGTTGGCGCGGCATCCTGAGTACCGCGAGACCGCTGAGAAGTGAAAACAATCGAGGCCCCCAAATGAAATCTCTCGCCGACCGTTTTCGCCGCTGGTACGAGTATGAGCGCGACTGCAACACGAAGTCGTTGCAGATGCTCGAGTCCGTCCCCGCTGAGCGACGGTCCGATCCGCAGTTCCAGAAAGCCGTCGATCGCATGGCCCATCTGATCGCCGCGCGACGGCGGTGGCTGAACCGGTTGGGACACTTTCCGGCAGCGCCGGGCTTCTTTCCCAAAGAGACGAAGCTTTCGGAACTGCCCGGAATGGTGGCCGACACCGAAACCGCGTGGACGGCGTACCTGGAACGGCTGGACGATGCCGAGTTGGCCCGCGTGTCCGAGTGGGAGGCGATCGACGGTAGACGCTACCGTTGGGACGTCGAAGGCATTCTCACGCAAGTGTTCGGCCACGCCTGGTATCACCGCGGCCAGATCGCGCAACTGGTGGCCGCACTCGGCGGCAAGGCGGTGGATACCGATTACATATTTTGGTGCAAGCTGACTCCGGTGGAACCGCCGGCCGGCCGGGAGTAAGAGAATGGCGGACCCGAAGGACTATCCGTACGCGACGCACCTCAGCGAGCAGTACGGGCCGCTGGAATTAGTGGACGTGCCGGCGCTCGTCACCGCGTGCACCCACCCGTGGTACAACCAGACGCTTTGCCGCGTCAACGACTCGGTCGTCCGCCTCGGCGTCATCCAGGGCGAATACCACTGGCACAAGCACGACGACGAAGATGAGTTCTTCTACGTCGTCGACGGGCAGTTGCTCATCGACCTGGAGAACCGCACCGTGGAGTTGCGGCCGCGGCAGGGCTTCGTGGTCCCGAAGGGCATCGTCCACCGCACGCGGGCGCCGGAGCGGACGGTGATCCTGATGGTCGAAGGGGCGGGCGTCGTCCCGACGGGAGATTGATCAAATGACGCGACTGGTCCCGAGGGCCATTCTGCTGGTCTTGATCTTGCCTTGCGGCTGTGCCCGACAGGCGCCGGGACCCGTCGTGACTGTCGGCGCCCCGAGCGGGATCATTACCTGGACCGCGTCTGCCGCTCAGGAAAAGGCGGTCCACGGCGTGGACGATGCGGCCGTCTTTTACGAGGGCACCACGTTTGTGGTCTGGAGCAACTTCACCGGCGGCGGGGGCAGCAGTACGTCGGGCTCGGACGGCATGCGGTGCCGCGGGCATGTGATGTCGCGCGACGGCCACAAAGTCGAGTTCTCCTGCCAGACCAAGGACGGCAAGACCGGGCCGGTGACTGTCGCCGAGTCGAATTACGATCTCAAGGACGGCAACCTGTTCCTGGTAACTTACGACGGAAAGCGGTTGCGGGTCAGTCAGTTGAAACGAGACCTGAGCAACGTGCAGTTTACGCGCGACAAGCTGGAGGCGCTCGCGCGGCAGGACAAGGAACTGGTCTCGTTCTTCGCTCAAGGCGGGAAGCCGGAGTAACGCGGGCCGAACAAGTCATGTTGAACTCCGCCGCCGTCGCCCGATAATCGGTGACTACGTCCGAACCGACCGCGCCCGACGACACATTCGATGGCTCCCGCTCGTCGCAAGATACTGATGTCCTGCCTCGTCGGCGCACTCCTGGTGGCCGCAAATATCGTCGTCGCCGTGCGGCACGTCGGGAGGGGGCGGGCAGGCAGTATCGCTGGGTTTGCGCGGCAACCGGCGCGACCTTGTCGTACAATCCGGGGACATTCGGCAGTGCACGGCTCGCTCCGGGCAGAATCCCGGCCGTCCGCGGCTATCATTGGGAATTGGTCGAGCCGGAACCGCTGTCGCCGCTGTCGCCCTGGAACTGGCTGGCCCTGCTTGGGGACGGGCCGATCCCGGACCCGGACATGGTCATCCGCCAGATTCATCAACGTCGCCCGTAACGAGGGTCCCCCATGCGCTTGATCGGAGCGACCGTCGCAATCCTGGTCTTGGTCAGCGCCGTCACTGCCCAGGACGCCAACAAGAAAGAGATGGCGTTGCTCGACGGCACGTGGTCGATGGTTTCGGGCCAGGCAGACGGCCAGGACATGCCGAAACAATTAGTGGACGGCGGCAAGCGGATCGCCAAGGACGGCGAGGTGACCATCATGATCGGCGGGCAGGTCTACTTTAAAGCGAAGTTCACGATCGATCCGGCGAAGAAGCCGAAGACCATCGATTATGTAATGACCGAAGGATTCACGAAGGGCAAGACGCAGCTCGGCATCTACGAACTGGACGGGGACACGATCAAATTCTGTTTCGCCGCGCCCGGCAAGGACCGGCCGAAGGATTTCACGGCGAAGCAAGGCAGCCAGCAGACGTTCAGCGTCTGGAAGCGGGACAAATCGCCTGAGAAGCCAACCGCAATTCCCACAGCGATCCTCAAACAAACCCAGCCCATCTTCGACGGCGAGTCGCTCGACGGCTGGGTGCAAGTCCCGGCCGACTCGTGGGTCGTCAAGGACGCCGCCATGGCGAGCACCGGCGCCGGTCGCGGCGTGATTTACACGAAAGACGACTACACGAAATACCGCTTCTTCTTCACCATGCGACACGTCTCCGGACAGCCAGACCACCAGGCTTGCGTCCTGATCTTCTGCACCCGGCCCGAGGACGGCAAGAAACCGCTCGACGCCCTCGCCGGCGTCCAATTCCAGGTGCCGCTCGGCGGGCATTGGGACTATCGGCCCGGTCAGAATAAGGCCGGCACGGGCTTCACGCGGACGCAACGGCCGAAGTTTGATCCGCACGAATGGAGCCAAGTGGAAATGCTCGTCGACGCGACCACCGGCAAAGCGCGGATGGCCGTCGCGCAGCCGGTCGGCAGCAAGGCGGTCGAAGTGCTCAGCTTCAATGTCCCGGAGGCCGGCAAGGTCGGGCCGATCGCCTGGCAGATGCACAACAAAGGTCTGTTCGACGAGTACAAGGATGTCCGTATCGAGATTAACCCGAAGGACGAATTGCTCACGAGCAAGTGAAGTCCCAGCCATGCGCGTCGCCGCCCTGTACGACATTCACGGCAATCTGCCGGCGCTCGACGCGGTGCTCGACGAGATTCGCCGGGAGAAGATTGACCGCATCGTCATCGGCGGCGACGTCGTTCCCGGGCCGATGCCGCGGGAGACGATCGCGCGGATACACGAACTCAAGATCCCGACCCAGTTCATTCGGGGCAACGGCGACCGCGAAATCGTCTCGTGGCGGCGCGGCGTCGAATCAGAAGCGATCCCGAAACCGTATCGCGAGACCATGCGGTGGGTCGCGCGGCAGCTTCGCGACGAAGACGAGCAATGGCTGGCGAGCTGGCCGGAGACGCTGCGTCTCGAATTCCCTGCAGTGGGCGAAGTCTTGTTCTGCCACGCCACGCCGCGAAATGACACCGAGGTCTTCACGCGATTGACACCGGAAGAAAGCCTTATGCAGGTCTTCGCGGGCGTCGGCGCGCGCGTGGTCGTCTGCGGCCACACGCACATGCAGTTCGACCGGACGATCGGCGGTATCCGCGTCGTCAACGCCGGTAGCGTCGGCATGCCGTACGCGGAGCCCGGCGCCTATTGGCTCCTCCTCGGCCCAGAAGTTACGCTCCGGCATACGAAATATGATCTCGCGAGAGCGGCGGAAGTCGTTCGCGGGACCAGTTATCCGCAGGCTGAGGATTTTGCCGCCAACCACATCCTGCAACCCCCGTCCGAGGCAAGAATGCTGGAGGCATTTACCAAGCTAGGATTGAAGTGAAAGTTATGCCGAGAATGAGCGGACGGGTACATGGGCGAGTGGTTGATCAAAGCCCTGTTGGTCGGCTTTGCCGCGTGGTTGATCTACCACCTGCTCCGGCCGCGGTACGCGTTTGAGATTCGCGTCACGAGTGGGCGACCGGCCGTGCAGGCCGGCAAAGTGACACCGGCGTTCCTGGACAGCGTCGCCGACGCGTGCCGGTCCGGCGGCGTCTCGCGCGGCTGGCTCGGCGGGATCCGCTACCAAACGCGGATGGCGCTGCGGTTCTCCCGCGATTTCCCGCCCGGCATCCGCCAACGGCTGCGGAACGAGTGGCTGACGACACGGTAACAGTCGACGGAGATACGCCATGGACAGTCCGTTCATGATCGCTCTCGCGCCGTTCGCCATCTTCGTTGGCATGCTTCTGATGATCGGCCTGCGGCGGGTGAATTGTCCCGACTGCGGGGCGCGAATGCCCGCCTTGAAATCGCCGTTTACGAAGACCCGGCGGCAATGGCTGGAAGGCGGCTATTTGTGTCGCCGGTGCGGCTGCGAAACCGATTTGACGGGCCGCAAAGTCGCAAACGGAACGACCCGGTAGTCGGAGCCTTCGGCTCCGTGACTGAAACGAGGCGCACGTGTCCAGGTACACGGTCACCCGTTACGCCGACCGCTCGGAGTTTCGGCCGTCGGATACACTCGTGTTTTTCCTGATCACGTGGTGGGTTGTCGGGATTGCTTTATTCGTCTGGTGGGCTTCCATGACGGCGTCGTTCCTCCGCGTTGTCTGCCTGGCCGGCGCGGGGCTTATGCTCCTTGGGATCGTGTGGGCGTGGTGGACGCGCCGAACGCCACTGGTCGTCGGTCCGGCGGGCCGTGTCTCGTTCCGCGGCGGGGATTTGTGTCCTGCGGGGACCGTCCGGGCCGTCCGCGTCGCCGGCGCGCGCACGGGCGAATCCGGCGATTGCGAAGTCTGCCTGGAGTTGGACAAGGGGAAACGCGTCTACTTGCCGTCTTCCAGCCTGTACTTCGGCAGCTTTAAGCGGCGGGACGACGCGTACACTTTCGCCGCGGAGCTGGCGACCGCTTTGAATGTCGGAGTGACGGAGTAATCGGATCAAGGAAACGCCGTGGACTCGTTGTTCGTTTTCGTGGTAGCACTGGCGCCGCTGGTCGCGGCCGACAGTCATCCGTTGCCGTTTTGGGCGGCTGCTTTTGCGTCGCCGGCCGTCTGTTGGGGGCTGTCGCGGCTGCTTCTCGGCAGGTTGTCGTGGATGTTTCTGATCGTCGGGACCATCGTCGCCGTCTGGTCCAGCTCCGTGGCCATCGTCTGGCTGCTCGGGGCGCGGTCGCTCTGGGGCGTCTGTTAGCCGGCGGAATCGGGGAGAACTTCGCATGGGTTGGTGGAACGAAAACGGGAAGGGCGACAAGGTCGTTCTCGGCGACGAGCCGATCGACGTCCTCTACGAGGCGATCGCTACATTCTCGCGGTCATATCTCGAAGACGTCGGCCGCAAGCCGACGCTTGAAGAGTTCCGGCGGACGATCCTGCTGCCACTCGGGACCGACCCGGGCCGGTATTTTGCGGACATGGAGTCGGCCGTCGTCGGCGCGGTCGACTTCCGACTCAAGAAAGTGGCGAAACGGCAGACGTTCGCGGTCGGTGACTACTTCGCGATCCCGCTGGACGGCAAGTTCTGGTACGGCCGGCTTATCCACGATTCGTCGAGGCACCTGGTTGCGATCTACGACGTGGAATCGGAGCGGTTGCTGACCCTGTCGCAGCTACTCGCCCGGAAGCGGAAGGTGGTGCTCAACAAGCACGTCTTCAGCATCCCCGCGTTCACCCGTGGCCGGTGGAAGATCATTGGGCATCAAGACATGCCGGAAGACTACCCCTACCCGGCGTACTTCGGCGGCATGGTGGCGCACGGGAACTACATCATCTGGCGGGGACCGGTCGAAACGCGGGAACCGAAACGCGTCGCGATGATGTTGGAGCCGGCCTCGATCTTCCCGCCGGAGCGGATCGAAGAGGCGCTGCGGAAAAAGGAATTCGGCGAATGGCCGGAGATCATCGCCAGCAAGAGAGAGACCTTCGATAGCCACGACGAGCGGCTCAAGTTCATGCACGCGTATTTCAAGATCCCGATGAAGAAGAAGCGCAAGTCGGGCCGTACCGAGCAGACGCCGCACGGCTGACGTCGGGTGAACGATGGAGACGCTTGAGGAACGCATCCGGCGGGTCGTGCGCGAGGAGATCGCGGTTGTCCCGTACGATGCCCGCTGGCCGCAGATGTTCCTTCTCGAGAAGGAGCACCTCCTGTCGTGTCTGCCGAGCGACCTCGTCCGCCGCGTCGAGCATTTCGGCAGTACCGCCGTCCCGGGGCTCGCCGCCAAGCCCGTCCTGGACATGCTCGTCGAAGTGACCGACCTGGCCGCCACTCGTGAACGGATCGTTCCGATCCTGGGGCAACACGGCTACGACTACTTCTGGCGGCCCACGCACGGCGACGACGGCCCGCCGTTCTACGCGTGGTTCATCAAGCGCGACCGGGCCACCGGCGTTCGCACCCATCACCTTCACATGGTCGAGGCGGGCTTCACGGAACACTGGGATCGCCTGCTCTTTCGCGACTACTTGATCGAGTACCCGGCGGTGGCCCGGGAGTATCAGCGGCTCAAGGAGCACCTCGCAGCCGCACACCCGAACGATCGCGTCGCATACACTAACGCCAAGTCCGAATTCGTCATCCGGGTGACGG
>DATJGQ010000745.1:0-7741 GCA_035494815.1 Gemmataceae bacterium | reverse complement strand
ACCGAGCTGCGCAGCCTTCCCGTGAGTCGTTGATTCATCACGTCCACAGAACTCGCGGACTTTGCAAACTTCACATCCAAATCCCCGACCTGAGCCCGTCGGTTGTCATGGGCCGGAAATAGGTTGCGGCAATTGGACTCGCCGCAAGAATCGGGATCACCATCTGCCCGTACACTCGCCATGCAGAGCGTAAGCCTTTGCTCGTGTGCGAACTCCACTGGAATTGGTGGAGGCGGGAAGTCTGAACAATTTAGGCGAAATCGATTGACAGGGGAAATCGAGACCTTACTATCCACCCCCGCCTTTGATTCCACACCTGAGGAGCTCAACATGCGACGATTGGTTCTGCTGGTTGCCGCGGCCGCAGTGACACTGATCTTCACACAGGACGCATCAGCCGGCCTCTTCAAGAGGAAGTCTCACTGCGATTCGTGTCAGCCGAGCTGCGCGCCGGCGTGTCCCGCGCCGTGTCCGGCCCCCTGCCCGCCGCCGCCTCCGGCCCCCTGTGTCCAAGCCTGTTGTGCTCCCGCCTGCAGCCCCTGCGCGAGCTCGTGCGAATCGCATAAACGTTGCGGCCGCAAACACCGCGGCGGTCACGGCTGCGGCGGTGGCAGCAGCGGCTGTTACTGAACCGAGATCCCAGTCCGGAGCGCCGTGTTCGGTTTAGGGTGCCGGACGCGTGGAACACGGCGGGCGGCTTTGGAGGCCGCCCGCCGTCCTTATCTTGACTTCACGACGGTAGGCCGCGCTCGATGGCGTCGAAAAAGGCGTTCAGCTCAATCGGTTGCGTGAAGATGTGCGTCGCCACCCGGATGCGGCGCGGGCTGCCGGCCACGCGGACGTTCCGGGCGGCTAGCTCCTGCATCACTCGGGACAGGTCGCCCTCGACCGGTTCGAAACTGACCAGTCCGCCGTAAAAGGTGTCGGCAGTCGCGTTGGCCACCCGCAACTGCGGATACGAGGCAATCCGGTCCCGAACACGACGGGCCAATTCGTGGACGCGTGAGTAGACTCGCTCCGGACCGAGTGACCGGTGAAAATCCAGCGCCGCCTTCAGGCCAACCATCACAGACAGGTTCGACGTACCGAAATTCGAGAAGCGATAGGCTTTCATCGCGTAGTTGCGCCACTCGGCCGATGCGATGTTCACCCACAGGCGTTCCAGCAACTCCTCGCGAACGTACAGGGTGCCCGTTCCCTTCGGTGCTAAGAGCCACTTGTGCGGGCTGGTGGCGTAGAAGTCGCACCCGAGGTCGTGCAGATCGAGTGCAATCTGGCCGATGGCGTGAGCGCCGTCGACGTGAGTCAGGATCTCCCGCTCCCGCGCCAGCTTGCAGAGTTCCTTCGCCGGGAGAATCACGCCGGTCACAGTCGTGATGTGGCTGAATACCATCACTCGCGTCCGCGGCGTCAGGCCGGCGCGAAACCGGTCGACGATCTCGTCGACCGACGCGGGCGGTTTCGGCAGCGTGACGTGGTTCAGCTTCACCCCGAACCGGGCGGCTTTCTGCTCCCAACAGCATCGGCCGCCGGGGTGCTCCTGGTCGGTCAGCAGCACCTCGTCCCCGGCTTTCAGGTCGAGGCCGTTGCAGACGACGTTGTTCGCCTCCGTCGCATTGCGCACCAGGGCCAGTTCATCCCGCTGGCAATGCAAGTAGCCGGCGAGTGCGTCGCGGAGCTCGCGCAGGCGGGGGTTCTCTTCGTAACCGAACCAGGGATACGCCGACTCGCGGAACGCCTCGGCGCTCAGAAGATGATCGACGACCGCGTTGAGGACGGGCAGCGGCGAACAGCCGACGGAGCCGCAGTTGAGGTTGATATGATCGGCCGCGAGCAGCCACTGGCGGCGTAATTCGGCCCAGTAGCGATCGGGGTCGGTGGCGAATAACTCCGGCGGCGGCAGCCGCGGCGCCTCAGTCGCGAAGGCCCGCTCCGCCCTGGCCAGTGGCAGACCGAACGCCGCTGCGCCCACCGCCGCACGCTGCAGGAACTGTCGCCGGTTCGGCATGACGACCTCCTACCATGGGACCCATAGGACCCATGGGACTCATGTGTCCCATAGGTCCCATTGGTCTCATGTGACATTCATGCGATCTGCAAAACGATCTTCCCGAACTGTCCCGCCTCTTCCATGCGGCGGTGGGCGGCGGCCGTATCGGCAAGTGGGAAGACCTGGTCGACGACCGGCTTCGGTCCACCCGCGGCGTACATCGCCAGCATCGCCGCAAACTCGCTCGGCCGCCCCATCGTCGAGCCGAATATGGACAACTGTTTCCAGAAGATTCGCCGCACCTCGACTTGCGGCACGGGCCCGGTGGTCGCGCCATAGGTGACAATTCGCGCGCCGGGTTTGGCGATGTCAATACACCGGCCGAACGTCTCGCCGCCGACACTGTCGATGACGACGTCCGGCCCGGAGCCGCCCAAGAGCTTGACGACTTCGGCAGACCAGTCCGCCTTCTTATAGTTCGCCCCGCCGACAGCCCCGAGCTTTTGCGCCCGCTCCAGCTTGGCGTCGCTGCCAGACGTGACGACGACGCGAGCGCCGTGGGCCTTGGCGATCTGCAGTGCGAACAGCGAAACACCGCCACCGATGCCCGTGACGAGGACCGAATCGTCGGATTTGACCTGCGCCCGCGTGACGACGGCTCGATACGCGGTGAGCCCGGCGAGCGGCAAAGCGGCCGCCTCTTCCCACGACCAGCCGGCGGGCTTTGGGTGCACGGCCGACGCCAGCGTCTTGATCCGCTCGGCATACGTCCCGTCGTCCGGCAGGCCGAGGATGCGGAAGTTCGGCCCCTGGACCCGCGGGTCGTCACCCCAGTCCAGGCCGGGGTTAATGACAACCTCTGTCCCGACCCACGGCGAGTTCACGCCTGGTCCGACGCTTTCGACAACACCCGCCCCGTCCGAACCAAGAATGACCGGCAGCTTGATGCCCGCATACATTCCTTTGCGGATCCAGACGTCGCGGTGGTTGAGGGCCGCGGCCTTGAGCCGGACCACGACTTCGCCCGGTCCGGCCGCCGGGTCGGCGGCGGTGTCGATTTGCAGCTTTTCCGGGCCGCCGATTTCACGCAGGACTATAGCCTTCATGCGGGCTCCTCGATCGGATGGGAGGGATGAGGAGACTGTATCGCGCCGCACAGGCCGCAGCCACGCTTCAGTTCGTTGCCGACTCCGCGTCCTTGAAGAGCTTGTATTCGACACTGTCCGCCAGCGCCAACCAACTGGCCTCGATCACGTTCTCGCTGACGCCGACGGTGCCCCAGATGTCGGTGCCGTCGCGGGACTCGATGACCACCCGCACCCGCGCCGCCGTCCCCGCCCGGGCGTTGACCACACGGACCTTATAGTCCACCAACTGCATTTCACTCAATCGCGGGTAACTGCCGACGAGCGCTTTGCGCAGCGCCCCGTCGAGTGCGTTCACCGGGCCGTCCCCTTCGCAAACCGTGTGCTCGATCCGATCGCCTACGCGGACCTTGACGGTGGCCTCGGTCGCCGGTGCAGAGGGCGCCAACGCGACTCCGCCCCCCGCGTCCATCTCGATGTTGAGGCGATAGCTCAGCCGCTCGAACGCCGGCCAGTACTGGCCGAGCGCCTTCTTGACCAAGATGTCGAACGACGCCTCCGCGGCCTCGAACTCATAACCGGCGTGTTCGAGGTCCTGTACCTGGCTGAGGATTTTCTGCATGAGCGCCTTGTCGTGCGTGACGCTGTATTTGGCGGTCTTGGCCAGGATCGTGCTCTGGCCGGACAGCTCGCTCACGAGGAATCGCCGTTCGTTACCGACCGTGGCCGGGTCGATGTGCTCGTAGCTGGCGGCGAGCTTGCCGACGGCGTGGGTGTGCATCCCCCCTTTGTGGGCGAAGGCGCTGGTGCCGACGAACGGCTGGCCCGGCCGGAAATTCATGTTGGCAACTTCGTAGACGTACCGCGACAGCTCCGTCAGCCGCGGCAGGCTCTCGGGCCGCAAGACGTCGCACTGGCGCTTCAGCACCAGGTTCGCGACCACGCTGACGAGGTCGACGTTGCCGCACCGCTCGCCGATACCGTTAATGGTCCCCTGCACCTGCGATGCGCCTTCGGCCACGGCGGCGAGCGTGTTCGCGACGGCGACGTCGCAGTCGTTGTGGCAGTGGATGCCGAGTTCACAACTGACCGCCGAGCGGGCGGCGCGGACGCCGGCCGCGACGTCATCGGGGAGCGTGCCACCGTTCGTGTCGCAGAGGATGACGACGCGCGCCCCGGCATCGGCCGCCGCCCGCAACGTCGCGAGCGCGTACTCGCGGTTCGCCTTGAGCCCGTCGAAGAAGTGCTCCGCGTCGTAGAACACCTCGCGGCCGCTCGCCCGGCAATGGGCCACCGTGTCGGCGATCATCCCCAGGTTTTCGTCGCGCGTCGTGCCGAGCACCTCCGTCACGTGCAGGTCCCAAGTCTTCCCGACGATGGTGACGAGCGGCGTCTGCGCGTCGAGCAGCGCTTTCAGCCCCGGGTCGTCTGCGGCCTTTGCGTTCTTGCGACGGGTCATGCCGAACGCGGCGACCTTGGCGTGCTTGAGCGGCAGCTTGCGGACCTCCTGGAAATACTCGAAGTCCTTTGGGTTCGAGAGCGGATAGCCGCCCTCGACGAAATCGACGCCCAACTCGTCGAGCTTCCGCGTGACGAGCAGCTTGTCCTCCAGCGAGAAGTTGACCCCCTCGCCCTGGCTGCCGTCGCGGAGGGTCGTGTCATAAACGAAAACGCGGGACATGTGGTCACCTGGATGGTGGTGAGTGGTGAGTGGTGAGTGGTTGTCTTTAATCACCACTCACCACTTACCGTAAACAAACGGCCCCGAAGCAGTGCTCCGGGGCCGAAGGATGTTCGGATGGCGGGTTGGATCAGCCCCTGGCGAGCAGACCGGATTGACCGATGCGCACTCCCTGCGCGGCGCTAATGGCGATCGGCGAGGTCGCGGGCCGGGCCATCGGAGAACTCCGGGTAACGGGGCTATTGCCAAGGTAGGGCGCCGCCGGATTGCAGTCAAATTAGTCGACCGTCAGAGGCTTGGAGACGCGCACCCGCTCTTTCGGTTTACCGAACGGCTCGCGTTCCACCCAGACTTCAAACTTCGCCCCGGGGTCGTGGCCGGGGAGAAAGGCGAACGACACCGTGCTTTGAGCCTGCCCCTCCTGAAATCGCAGGACGGTATCGGCGATGCCTTCGGGGACTTTGGTCACCAGGTGGTAGGTCTCCTTGCCGCGTTTGGGCAATTCGCCGGCGATTTCGTAGTCGACCTGGAACGTCGGCCGGCCCGCGGGGATGCCGTCGACGCGGCGTGGGTTCGCGAGTGTCACCGTGATTTCGCCTTCGGGCACCTCGGCGGGACGTCCGACGCCCGCGGGCCGCGGCGGGAAGATCGTGTGATCGGCGATCACTCCCCCGCGGTTCGGGAGGATGACGCCCGCGTTCGGCCGCTGCCCGACGATCTGCGGCCCCTGGCGGGGACTTCGCCCGCTCATCAGGTACCAGACGGCCGCGCCGCCGATGATCGTGACGCCGATGCCGAGTACGACGCCGATAACCATCAAGAGTACGAGTGCTGACGACGATGAAGAACTCGACCGCCGCCGCCGCGGCCGATCGTTGACGAAGTCGTCTTCTTCCCGCTGCCCGCCGGGCCGATCGTCGTCGACTTCCGCCGACCGCCGCCGGCCGCCGACCCGAAACGGTTCGCCGCACTCCTTGCAGCGGATCAGGCGGCCGTCGAGTTCGTCGGCCAGGCGATGGGGCGTGCGGCAATGCGGGCAGGTGGCTGAAATGGGCATGGCAGTGGTTGCGAATCGGGTTGAGAACGCGAATCCAGCAGGCTAGTCGAAGATCGAGTCAATCGGCACCCGCCAGCCCGGCACGGCCGGCTCGGCTTCCGCGACCTCGCCGCGGTGATAGATGGTCGGCGTATCCGGGTCGGTCGTGCGGTAAACGGTGACGGTTTCGGCGTCTGG
The DNA here is from genome assembly GCA_035494815.1 of Gemmataceae bacterium. Classification (GTDB taxonomy): domain Bacteria; phylum Planctomycetota; class Planctomycetia; order Gemmatales; family Gemmataceae; genus DATJGQ01. The sequence goes on along the minus strand of DATJGQ010000745.1, from coordinate 1,751 downwards.
GTCCACGTCCCAGACAATCGCCGTGCCGGCGAGAAAGTAGTCGTCGCGCTTGTCGGCCATCTGGGCCTCGGCGGTCGGCCCGTAGTCACCTTCGCTGCGAACGTCCACGGCGAACGTCGGTGCGGCTTCGATAAACTTCCATTGGTTCGTTGGAAACGGCCCGGCGTGATAGGACGCGTCCGGCGAGAAAGACTCTCGGCCGTTGGCGAGCGGGGGTCGGATCGCATAGCCGATATTGTCGGTAAACGCTTCGCCGACGCCTGTCTGCGTCGCATAGGTGTCGAGGCTAAAAACAATGCGCTTGGCGACGCGATTCGGCAGGCGTCCTGCGGCCATGTCGCGTACGATCCTTCCGGCGATGAGTTCGGCCTTTCCCTCAACTCGATAAAGGTCGTCGAGAGTGGCCGGGGGCGGGTTCGGTACGACCATGGTACGCTCCGAGCGACTTCTCCGGTGCGCTGACTCAATCAATGTATCACGTCGCTGGATCTCAAGAAACGGCTCCTCAAACGTCGAACGGCCCCGCCGCGCAGGCAATGTGCCGCTGCCAGTAGGCGTCGTCTCGCTCGGGGAAGTCGCTGCGGAAATGCACCCCGCGCGACTCCTCGCGGGCCAGGGCCGAGTCGATCATTAGCCGGGCAATCGTCAGCAGGTTCTGCAGCTCCCAGCCGGCCCGGTGGTCGAATGTGCGGGCGAGCACGTAGCGGCACCAGAATTCGACGCTGTCCCGTGCTTGCTGCATCCGCTCGCGGTCGCGGACGATGCCCATCGACCGCACCATGAGGCTTCGGAGCGAGTTGGTGATGTCGGCGACGTCGAGATAGGCGCCCCCATCCGCGGCGGCCGGCGACACGATCGGCGGGGCCGCGAAGGTGTCCTTGATCTTGACGGCTGCTTCCGCCGCGCCGCGACCGCACGCCTCGCCGAAGACCAGCCCTTCGAGCAGCGAATTGGACGCCAGCCGGTTCGCGCCATGCAGCCCGCTCGACGTGACTTCGCCGGCGGCCCACAAGCCGGGTAGCGTCGTCCGGCCCTGCAAGTCCACGGTCACGCCGCCGACCATGTAGTGTGCCCCCGGCCGGACGGGGATACGGTCGCGGGTGATGTCGAGGCCGAAGCCGGCGCACACCTTAGCGATGCCGGGGAATCGTGTGCGGACATGCTCGGGAGCCAAATGCGACAGGTCCAGGTAAACGTTCGGGTGCTGCGTCCGCTCCATGGTCGCGAAGATCGCCCGCGACACGACGTCGCGCGTGGCCCGCTCCGCTCGTGGGTCGACGTCGAGCATGAACCGCCGGCCGTCCTTGTCGCGCAGGTACGCCCCTTCGCCGCGGATCGCCTCGGTGATCAGAAAGCGGGCCGAACCGGCGACGTAAAGGACGGTCGGATGGAATTGCATGAACTCCATGTCGCGGAGTTCTGCCCCGGCCCGCCAGGCGGCAGCCATGCCGTCGCCCGTCGCCACCGGCGGGTTGGTCGTCTCGCGGTAGACCATGCCCGCGCCGCCGGACGCCAGGATCGTCTGTCTCGCCCAGACCAGCATGTGTTCGCCATTGGCCCGACCGAGGACCGCACCGGCGCAGCGGCCCTCGTGCGTGAGCAAGTCTATCGTGAACGTGTCATCCCATAGGGCGACGTTCGCGGCCTGCCGGGCGCGGGCGATGATGGCGCGCATGACCTCGTGGCCGGTCGCGTCGCCGAGGGCGTGGACGATCCGGGCGTGACTATGACCACCTTCGCGGGTCAGCGCG
>DATJGQ010000744.1:0-10416 GCA_035494815.1 Gemmataceae bacterium | reverse complement strand
GGCGCATCTCCCGTTCGACCTCGCCCACGGCCCGGTCCACCGGGCCGCACTCTTCCGCCGCGGCGACGACGACCATTACTTGCTGCTGACCATCCACCACATCGTCAGCGACTACTGGACGCTCGGCGTCCTGATGGACGAACTCGGCACGATTTACCACGCCGTGCGGGCCGGAACGGCGAACCCGCTGCCGAAGCCGGAGCGCACGTACGGCGACTTCGTCTCTTGGCAACAGCACCTGCTCGCCGGCCCTGACGGCACCCGGCTGTGGGATTACTGGCGCGAGGCTCTTCGCTTACTGCCCGGCGCTGCTCTGCCGGCGTTGAACCTGCCGACCGACCGGCCTCGGCCGGCCGTACTGTCCGACCGGGGCGGTACCCACGGCTTCCGACTCGACGCGGCGGTCACGTCGAAACTCAAAGACCTCGCCCGGGCGGAAGGCACGACGCTTTACGCCGTGCTCCTCGCCGCCTACCAGGCGTTCCTCCATCGGCTAACCGGGCAGGACGATCTTTTCGTCGGCTCGCCCGTCGCTTGCCGCGGCCGGCCGGAGTTTGCAGGGCTGGTCGGCTACCTCGTCAACATGATCGTGCTGCGGGCCGACCTGTCCGGCCGGCCGACGTTCCGCGGCTTCTTGGGCCGGGTCAAGCAGACGGTGCTCGACGCGCTCGCCCACCAGGACTTCCCGTTCGCGCTGCTGGTCGAGCGGCTGCAGCCGGCCCGCGACCTCAGCCGTTCGCCGCTCTTCCAGGCCGCGTTTACGCTGACGCGGGCACGACAACCGGCCGCCGCACATGACCAGAACCGCAACGGCACTGCGGCGAACGGTCGAGGGAAGTCACCGCTCGAACTGGGCGGCCTTTCGCTCGAACCGGTCGCGCTGGAACAGAGGGCTGCCCAGTTCGACTGGAACTGGCTCGTCGAGGAGACCGGCGAAGAACTCGCCGCGTCCCTTCAGTACAAGACCGACTTGTTCGACGCGGTCACGATCGAACGCTGGATGGGGCACTTTCGAACGTTCATCCGCGGTCTCGCCGAAAACCCGGACCAGCAAGTGGCCCGACTGCCGCTCTTGGACGAGGGCGAACGGGCTCAACTTCTCGCCCAGTGCCAAGGGCCGACGGTCGAACGACCCCCGCTGCAACTTCACACCCTGATCGAGCAACAGGTCGGCCGAACGCCCGACGCGGTTGCTCTGGTATACCGGACCGACCGCCTCACCTATGCCGAGTTGAACCGGCGCGCGAACCGGCTCGCTCGCCATTTGCGCACTGTGGGCGCGGGGCCGGATGTGCCCGTCGCGGTCTGCCTCGAACGGTCCATCGAAATGGTGATCGGCCTGTTGGCGACGCTCAAAGCCGGCGCGGCGTACGCCCCGCTCGATCCCGACCTGCCCGCGGAACGGTTGGCATTTCTGCTCGAGGATCTGCCCTCCCCCGTCATTTTGACACAGGCGCATCTGGCCCACAGGCTCGATCTTGCCGAGCGCCGCGGCGGAGGCCCGACGTGTCCCCGAACGGTGTTAAGACTAGACGCCGACGCCGCCCGCTGGTCCGGTGAATCCGATGCCGACCTCCCGAACGATGGGGCGTCTTCGCCGGATGACCTCGCCTATATCATCTATACTTCCGGCTCGACCGGGCAGCCGAAAGGCTGCATGAACACGCACCGCGGCATCGTCAACCGTCTCCTGTGGATGCAGGACGAGTACCGACTGACCGCCGACGACCGCGTGCTGCAAAAGACGCCGTACAGCTTCGACGTCTCCGTTTGGGAGTTCTTCTGGCCGCTGTTGGCGGGGGCGAGACTGGTCGTGGCCCGGCCCGGCGGACACAAGGACGCGAATTACCTCGTGTCCGTGATCGCCGACGAGCGGGTCACGGTGCTGCACTTTGTGCCGTCGATGCTGCAAATCTTTCTGCAGGCGGAAGGTCTGCACCGTTGTGGCAGCTTGCGCCACGTCATCTGCAGCGGTGAGGCCCTCACGTGGGACCTGCAGGAACAGTTCGGCCGGAATTTCGCCGCCGCGCTGCACAACCTCTACGGCCCGACCGAAGCGGCCGTCGACGTCACCTCTTGGGAATGCCAGCGGACCGACCCGCGGAGGATCGTGCCCATCGGCCGGCCGATCAGCAACACCGGCATTTTCATCCTGGACACGGAGCTGCAATTGCTGCCGGTCGGCGTGCCCGGCGAACTGCATATCGGCGGCGTCAACCTCGCCCGCGGCTATCTGAGGCGGCCGGAGCTTACGGCCGAGAAGTTCGTCGCCGACCCATTCCATCGCGGCGAGCGGCTCTACAAGACGGGCGACCTCGCGCGATACCTGGCCGACGGGTCGGTCGAGTATCTCGGCCGGCTGGACCAGCAGGTGAAGGTCCGCGGATTTCGGATCGAGCTGGGCGAGATCGAGGCGACGCTCGCACAACACCCGTCGGTGCGGGAGTCGGTCGTCGTCGCCCGTACCGATTCCGCGGGACAGCGGCTGTTGGCTTACGTCGTGCCACTCGCCGGCACGGCGGTGCCGTCCGCGACGCAGTTGCGGACGTTTCTGAGCGGAAAACTGCCGGAGTATATGGTGCCGGCGGCGTTCGTTCCCCTCGACACGATGCCGCTGTCAGCCAACGGCAAAGTCGATCGCAAAGCGCTGCCGGCACCGGGGTCGGATCGTCCGGACATCGCGGCCGAATTCGTCGCCCCGGCCACGCCGACGGAGCGGAAACTCGCCGGGATCTGGTCCGAAATCCTGCAGGTCGAAAAGATCGGTTCGCGGGACGGCTTCTTCGAGTTGGGTGGGCACTCGCTGCTCGCCACGCAGGTGATCACGCGCGTAAAGGCCGACTTCGGCGTGGAGATGCCGCTGCGGCAACTGTTCGAAGCGACGACGCTCGCCGAGTTCGCGGCGGCGATCGACCTGGCGTGCGCGACCTTGCCGGCCGGCGCGACGCGGCCCTCCCTCCGCGGGCTGAGCATCGCCGACGCCCCGCTCCGACACGTCCCGCGGGACGAACCGCTGCCAATGAGCTTCGGCCAGGAAACGCTTTGGTTCCTCGACCAACTCGAACCGGGGAATTCTTCGTACAACTGTCCGGCGGCGGTGCACATCAAAGGCCCGCTGGACCTGGCCGCGCTTCGCCGCGCGTTCGAACTGATCGTCCATCGGCACGAGTCGCTCCGCTCGACTTTCCGCCTGCATGGCGAACGACGGGTCGTAATCGTCAATCCGCCGACCGACCTGCCCCTGGAGGTGACCGACCTTCGCGCCCTGCCGCCGGACGAACGCGCCGCTGAGGCGGACCGACTGATCGACCGCGAATCCGCGCGGCCGTTCGACCTGGCCGGCGGCCCGCTCCTGCGGCTCGGCGTCATCCGCCTGACGGACGACGAGAGCATCGTCTTGATGACGGTCCACCACATCGCCTACGACGGCTGGTCCACGGGCGTGCTGGTGCACGAGTTCGCGACGCTCTATAAAGCAGTCATCGCCGGCAAAGACCTCCGTTATCAGCCGGGCGGTTCGGCGGTCCTGCCGCCGTTGCCGATCCAGTACCCCGATTTCGCCTACTGGCAACGACAGTGGCAGCAGGACGGGCTGCTCGACAGCCAGATCGCCTATTGGACCAGGCAGCTCGAAGGCATCCCGCCGCTGTTAGACCTTCCGACCGATCGGCCTCGGCCGCAGGTCTGGTCGTTCAAGGGTTCGGTGCTGCCGCTGCGGTTTCCGCCGGAAGTCGTTGCCGGCCTGCGGACGCTCGGCAGGCGACAGGGCTGCACGCTGTTCATGACGATGCTGTCGGCGTTCCAGACGCTCCTCCACCGCTGGTCCGGCCAGGAGGACATCTGCGTCGGCAGCCCGATCGCCAACCGCAACCGCGTGGAGACGGAAGGGCTGATCGGCTTCGTGGTCAACACGCTCGTGCTCCGAGGCAATCTCGGCGGGGACCCGACCTTCCTTGAATTGATGCGTCGCAACCGCGAGGTCGCGCTCGGCGCCTACGCACATCAAGACCTGCCGTTCGAACGGCTCATACAGGCCCTGCACCCGACCCGCGACGTCCGGCACGCATCGCTCTTCCAGGTGCTGTTCGTCCTTCAGAACGCCCCGGTTCACATCCCGCCGCTTCCCGGGCTGTCGCCGCGGCTGCTGCTCGACCGCCACAACGGCACCGCGAAATTCGACCTGACGCTCGGCCTGACCGAGATGCCCGAAGGGCTGGTCGGGATCATGGAGTACAACACCGACCTGTTCGACCACGGCACGGTCGAGCGAATGGCCGCCCAGTTCCGCCGCCTGCTCGAAGAGGTCATCCGCGACCCGTCTCGAACGATCAGCGAACTGCCGCTGCTGGACGACCGCGAGCGTGCGCGACTCGTCGCGGCCGGCGAGGCCCCACGAACGGCCGACGCGACCGATCGACGCTGCGTGCACCACCTGTTCGAGGCACGGGTTGCCGCGAAGCCGGACGCGACGGCGCTCGTCATGGGCGAATCGCGGCTCTCGTACGCCGAACTTAACCGCCGTGCGAACCGCCTCGCCCGTTCCCTCCGGCGGCGCGGCGTCGGCCCCGAAGTGACCGTCGGCATCTACACGGATAAGTCGATCGAATCGATCGTCGCCCTGTTCGCCGTGCTCAAAGCCGGCGGCGCGTACGTCCCGCTTGACACGGCGCTGCCCCGCGAACGGCTCGCGGTCATACTCGCCGACGCCGCCCCGGTGGTCGTCCTGACCCAAGGGAGACTTGCCGCGGACCTGCCGTTCGACGGCGCCCGGGTGATCCCGATCGACGGCGACCCCATCGCCTGGGCGGACGAATCGGATGCGAACCTCAGCGGCGGCGCCGCGTGCGACAACCTCGTCTACGTGATCTACACGTCCGGTTCGACCGGCACGCCGAAGGGCTGCATGATCGAGCATCGCAGCGTGGTCAGCGCCTTCGAGGGCTGGGAGGCGGCATACCGGCTCAGCGCACTGCCGACCTACCTGCAAATGGCGAATTTCGCCTTCGACGTCTTCACCGGCGACCTCGTGCGGGCGCTCGGCTCCGGGGGCACGCTCGTCCTTTGCCCGACCGAAACCCTGCTGGATCCGGAAAAACTCCTTGAGCTCCTCCGCCGGGAATCGGTCGCCTACGCGGAATTCGTACCCGCCGTCGTCAGGCCGGTCCTGGCGCATCTCGAGCAAACCGGCCAGACGATGGACCCCGTCAAACTCGTCGTCTGCGGTTCGGACGTCTGGTACGGCGGCGAGTTCCGCCGCCTCCGCCGCGTCCTGCCGCGCGGCGCCCGCCTGATCAACTCCTACGGGCTGACCGAGGCCACGATCGACAACACCTATTTCGAAGGGGGCGACGAACTTCTCACCGACGACGGCTCGATCCCCATCGGCCGGCCGTACGCGAACCAGCGGGCTTACGTCCTCGACGCGCGGCTGAACCCCCAACCGATCGGCGTCCCGGGCGAACTGCACGTCGGCGGCGTCTGCGTCGCGCGGGGCTACCTGAACCGCCCGGAACTCACGGCCGAAAAGTTCATCCCCGACCCGTTCCGCGAGGGCGAACGGCTCTACAAGTCGGGGGACCTCGCCCGGCTGTTGCCCTCCGGAGAGATCGAACTCTTGGGCCGCACCGACCAGCAGGTGAAGATCCGGGGGTTCCGCATCGAGCTCGGCGAGATCGAGGCGACGCTCACGAAGCATCCGGCCGTGCGGGAGTCCGCCATCGCGGTGCACCCGGACGGTCGCGGCGGCAAGCGCTTGGTCGCGTACCTGGTGTTGAGGCAGGACGCATCCGCGCCGTCGGCGACGGACTTGCGTGCCTTCCTCGCCGGAAAGTTGCCCGAGTACATGGTCCCCGCGGTCTTCGTGCCGCTCGCCGCGTTGCCGCTGACGCCCAACGGCAAGGTCGACCGTAAGGCGCTGCCGGCGGCCGACGTGGGCCGGTTCGAACTCGCCGCAGAGTACGTCGCGCCGCAGACGCCGACCGAGCAGCGGCTCGCCCCGCTCTGGGCGGACGTGCTTCGGGTCGAGCGGGTCGGTTCGCGGGACGGCTTCTTCGACTTGGGCGGACACTCGCTTCTGGCGACGCAAGTGATCTCGCGTGTCCGGACGGAGTTCGGCGTCGACCTGCCGCTGCGGAGGTTGTTCGAGGCGAGCACGCTGTCCACGTTCGCGGCCGCGATCGACGCCGCGGCCTTAGGTCAGGCTGTGCCTGACGGTTCGAACCGTCAGGCACAGCCTGACCTACATGCCGAGGCGACGCTCGATCCGACCATCGCCGCGGCCGGACTGCCCGGGCCACGCCCCGGCGAGCCGGCGACGATCCTGCTCACCGGCGCTACGGGGTTCCTCGGCGCGTTCCTGCTCGACGAACTTCTCAACCGATCGACCGCGAGAATCGTCTGTCTGAGCCGCGCCAACGGCGACGCCGACGCCCTGCGACGAATCCGCGACAACCTGATTCGCTACCGGCTCGACCCCGGCGCCGCCGATCGAATCGTGCCGCTCGCCGGTGACCTCGCCCGGCCGCACTTCGGGCTCGCCGAGGATCGATTCGCGCAACTCGCGCGGGCGGTCGACGTCGTTTACCACAACGGCGCGCACGTCAATTTCCTGCACGCCTACGAGACTCTCAAGCCGGCAAACGTCCTCGGCACGCAGGAAGTCTTGCGACTCGCGACGACGGCGCGGCTCAAGCCGGTGAACTTCGTCTCGACACTCTCGGTCCTCCCCCACCTGAATTCCGGCCGGCCGGCCCTCGAAACCGACCGCAACGACCATCCCGAATTGCTCGAGAACGGTTACGCGCAAAGCAAGTGGGTGGCGGAGCAGATCGTGTGGGCGGCCATCGACCGCGGCGTCCCGGCGAGCATCCTGCGGCCGGGCCGCATCGTCTGGCATCACCGGAGCGGCGCCCTGAGCAGCGACGACATGTTCACGCGGGCCCTCCGCGCCTGTATTTCGCTGCGAGCCGTGCCGGCGATGGACGCGTTGCTCGAAATGACGCCGGTCGATTACGTCAGCCGGGCCGTTGTCCACATCGGTCTGACGCCCGAGGCCCGCGGCCGCGCGTACCACCTGTTCAACCGCCGGTTTGTGCGGCTGTCGCAACTGGTCGATTGGGTGCGCTCGGCCGGGTATCCGCTGGAGGTGTTGCCGGCGGGAGTCTGGCTGTCGCGCGTGCACGAGTCCGCCGCAGCGGAGGACCAGGACGCACTCGCCGGATTATTGCCGCTGTTGGCCAACGGCATGCCGACGCTTCCCGGCGCAGGCGGCGGCGGCGGACCGAACTTGGACGACCGTCAGACGCAGGCGATACTGACAGGGGCGGGCGTCGAGCCGCCGGCGGTCACCGCGGAGTCGGTCGGCCGCTTCCTCGCACGGCTGGCGGCCGACGGTCTGTTGGAGTCGCCCTCCCGGCGGCAGGCGACGGCGACCAACGGTCACGCCCCGCACCATCCCGCGCACGGTCATGCGGTCGGGGTGAATTAACGTCACGCGCGTCTGACGCACCTCCGGAACATGGCGGCGCCACCGTTCGACCCCTGGTTCCCGTTCGTCCGGCCCAAACCAGCCGCCCGGCTGAGGCTGTTCTGCCTGCCATTTGCGGGTGGCGGCGCCTCGGCGTACCGCGGCTGGGCGGAGCAATTGCCGCTCGACGTCGACGCCTGGCCGGTGCAGCTCCCGGGCCGAGAATCGCGGTTCGGCGAACCGGCGTACACGCGGATGGACCGTTTGATCCCCCACCTGACCGCCGCAGTCCGCCCGCATCTCGACCGCCCTTACGCCCTATTCGGCCACAGCATGGGCTCGTCCGTCGCACTCGAATTGGCCCGCCGGCTGGCCCGCGACGGCCGGCGCCCGGCGGCGCTGATCGTTTCGGGCAATGCGGCCCCGCACTTACCGCCGCGGCAGCCGCCAATTCATAACCTCCCAGACGCCGAGCTGCGGGGCGAGCTACGCAAGATGAACGGCACGCCGGCGGAAGTTCTCGACAACGACGAACTCATGCGGGCCGTCCTGCCGACGATCCGCGCCGATTGTGCGCTCTGTGAGACTTACACTCCGCGCGACGCGCAGCCGCTCGATTGCCCGATCCTCGCGCTCGGCGGAAGTGACGACCCTCGCGTCACAGTGGACGACGTCAAAGCCTGGCAGACGTACACGCGCGGCCCCTTCGAGTCGCGAATTCTTCACGGCGACCACTTCTTCGTGCACAGCCAAAGGTCCGCCGTGATTGCCGCCGTCGCCCGATTCCTATCGTCGACACGAACCTCCGGCCCTCCCGCGCCGGATCAAACTGCCTGGGAGAGCGCATCGGCCGCACCGCCCCTCGCGGAAAATGCCGTCCATCTGTGGCAAGTCAGGCTCGACGGCGGCGAAGAGCGCGAACGCCGTTTCGCGTCAACACTCGCCCCCGAAGAACTCGCGAGGGCGGAACGGTTTCACTTCCGGATCGACCGGCAGCGCTGGGTGATCGGCCGCGGCGCGGTGCGGCAGGTGCTCGCCGGCTATGTCGGGGTACGGCCGGCCGACGTGCGGCTGTGTTATGGTTCTCAAGGGAAACCTGCCCTGGCTGGCGAATCTGACCGCGGCCGAGTGAACTTTAACGTCTCCCACTCCGGCGAATTGTTATTCCTCGCAATCGCCAAAGAGCGCGAAATCGGCGTGGACGTCGAACGCATCCGCCCGCGGTCGGACTGGCGCGAACTGGCCGGTCGTTACTTTGCCCCGGCCGAAGTCGCCGCACTCGACCGGGTGCCCGACGCTGCGCGCGATCGGGCGTTCTTTCAATGCTGGACCCGCAAGGAGGCCTACATCAAGGCACACGGGTTGGGCATGTCGCTGCCCTTGGACCGGTTCGCGGTGTCGCTCGGGCCGGGCGAACCGGCGCGACTCGTCAACGCCGATCACGACCCGACCCAACTCGGCCGTTGGACGCTCCGCGACGTCTCACCCGGGAACGACTACGCCGCGGCGCTCGCGGTCGAAGGTTCGGGCTGGGACTTGTGGTGCGGGATTTGCCCTGATTCTTAGGCGAGCGTCGGGGCGTAAGCCCGACGTGGAGGCTCTCGCGCGACTGAACCATTCCACGTCGGGCTTACGCCTCGACGCTCGCCCCGGTACCGCCAATGACCTTCTCCCTGGCGACCATCTGGTACGAGCGAAACCGGTTCCTGCCGGGCATCCTCGCGGTCGCCTTCAGTGCGATGCTCATCACCGTCCAGTTCGGCCTGCTGCTCGGCCTGCTCTCCCTGACGTCGATCCCGGTAGACCTCGCCGGCGCCGACCTCTGGGTGGGCCATCCCGCCGTCTTGAGCGTAGACATCGGCCGCCCAATCCCCGAGGCGTGGTTGTCGCGCGTCGCCGGCGAGCCGGAGATCGAACGCGTCGAAAAATACATCCTCTGGCTGCTGATGGCCGATACCAGGAGTGGTCACACGAGCATCTGCACGGTCATCGGCGCCCGGCAGGACGAGGATAGCCTCGGCGCCCCGCACATTATTCCGCCCGACCTCCGCGATAGCTTGTCCGAGCCGGGCTCGGTCGTCGCCGACGAGTCGGACCTGAAGCGACTCGGCTTCCGCGCGGTCGGCGACGAGGCGGAGGTAATGGGCCACCGCGTGCGGCTCGTCGGCACCGTGCGCGGCGCCAAGAGTCTGGCGGCCCCCTACCTTTTCTGTTCCGTGGAGACGGCCTACCGGATCATCAACTTCATCCCCCGCGACCAGACGGTCTACCTGCTCGCCAGTTGCCACAACCCGCTCGACGCCCCGACGGTCGCCGCGCGGCTGCGCGGTCAGTACTCGGACATGTCGGTCTATACCAAGCAGGAGTTCTCCAACCGGACCCGTTGGCACTGGCTGACCGCGACCAAGAGCGGCATGGTGCTGGGCGTGTGTGCGGTTCTCGGTCTACTGGTCGGGGCGGTTGTGACGAGTTTTACGCTCTACGCCGCGACCGCCGCGAGCTTAAGAGAATATGCCACCCTCCGCGCGCTCGGCATCCCGAGCGTTCGCATCGCCGGGGCCGTGCTCGCTCAGGCGTTCTGGGTCGGGAGTGCGGGCATCGTCATCGCCGCCCCGACGACATTCGGCATCGCGCGGCTGGTGGATGCACTCGGGGCCCGGGTCAACCTGCCAATTTGGCTGCTTGCGGGGTCGGCGGCGACGACGTTGACGATGGCGCTATTGTCCGGATTGGCGGCTTTGCGGTCCTTACGTTTGCTTGAGCCGGTGGAATTGCTACGCTAACAGTAGGCCATTGCCGAGGTAGCCCCCTTTGACACCGTCCCGTCCAAATCGCCGCCGGTGGTGGTTACTGGCCGCCGCGATGCTCGCGGTGAGCCTGGCGGGGTTCGCGCACGTCCTTAACCAGACCGGCTCACAAGCCAACACCGACACGGCCCCCCAACCGAGGGA
>DATJGQ010000743.1:0-2116 GCA_035494815.1 Gemmataceae bacterium | reverse complement strand
TCTGAGGCGCCTCCCTCGCTCGCGCTTCGGGCTGGTAGGGTAGGGTTTCTTGCCTTACGACGCCAACGCCTTGTCCAGCATCTTGACCAGTTCCGTTTCCGGCGTCAGGCCGACCACCTGCTGCAGCGGCTGATCGCTGCCCTTGAAGATGAGCACACGCGGGATGGTGGTCACGTCGTACTTGATCGCCAAGTCCGAGTTCTCGTCGACGTTGACTTTGCCGACTTTGACGCGGCCGGCGAACTGGTCGGCGATTTTGTCGATGATCGGCGTCAGGGCCCGGCACGGGCCGCACCACGGGGCCCAGAAATCGACCAGCACCGGCTGGCTCGACTGGGCGACCTCGGTCTGCCAGTTTTCGGTAGTCAATTCCTGCACGTTTTTGCTGGCCATTGCTGTCTCCCTCGCGTCATGGGTGGCCCGCGGCGGCGGGCAGTGCCCCTCGCTGACGTAATTGTAAGGTCGGGCCGGTCCGCGAACCAGTCTGGGACGCCGGCCTGACAGTGGTTGGATGCCTCCGCACCGAAAAGGATTCTCTCGCAGCTCGCCCGAGTGTTGACAACGGTCGCCGGACCCTAACAATGGGCGACATCTGCCTGTTTCGCTTCTCCCGCCGAGAATCGTCATGCGCCGCCTCCCGCTTGTACTCGCCACATTCATCGTGTTGTCCGGTCACCTTGTTGCCGCCGACACGCCGCCCGAAGGGGTGACCCCGGTCGGACCGGACGGCCGCAAACTGAACTTGGACTTCGAGACGGGAACGCTCCAGGACTGGACGGCCGAGGGCGACGCGTTCGCCGGCCAGCCGATCGACGGCGACACCGTCACGCCGCGTCGCCCTGGCATGAAGAGCCAGCACGAGGGCCGCTACTGGATCGGTACCTACGAACGTGGCAAGGGCGATCGCCCGCAAGGCACGCTCTCGTCTGTGCCATTCAAGGTGACGCACCCGTGGGCCAGTTTCCTGATCGGCGGCGGGTTTCACGAGACGACGTGCGTCGAAATCGTTCTCAAGAACAACGACATCCCGCTGGCTCGCGTGTCGGGCGTACAAGTCGCGGCGAACGAAGGTCAGGAGAACATGTACCGCGTTGCCGTCGATCTGACGTCGCAAGTGGGCCGCGAGGTTTATATCCGCGTCGTCGATCGCCACTCCGGCCATTGGGGCCATATCAACTTCGACGACTTTCGTTTCCACAGCAGTAAGCCGAACCTGCCGCCGCGACCGGGTTCGGTGGCGACGATGAAAGCGGACGCCTACAAGTACGCCGGCCTGTCGCCCGAGAAGGCCGCCGCGGCGATGACGGTGCCCGAGGGGTTCACAGTTACGCTTTTCGCCGGGGAGCCGGACGTGCATCAGCCGATTGCGTTCTGCCTCGACGATCGCGGCCGGTTGTGGGTCGCGGAGGCGTATTGCTACCCGCTCCGCCGGCCCGAAGGCCAAGGCACCGACCGCATCCTGATCTTCGAGGACACCGACGGCGACGGAAAGTTCGACAAGAAGACCGTCTTCATGGAGAAGCTGAACCTCGTCAGCGGCATCGAATACGGCTTCGGCGGCATCTGGATCGGGGCGGCGCCGTACCTGATGTTCGTGCCGATCGACGCCTCAGGCGACAAACCGGCCGGGCCGCCGAAGATCCTGCTCGACGGCTGGGCTTACCAGGACACGCACGAGACGCTCAACACCTTCACCTGGGGCCCCGACGGCTGGCTCTACGGCTGCCACGGCGTCTTCACGTACTCGCGGGTCGGCAAGCCCGGCACGTCGGACAAGGACCGCGTGCCGATCAACGCCGGTATCTGGCGGTATCATCCGGTGCGGCACGAGTTCGAGGTGTTCGCGCACGGCACGTCGAACCCGTGGGGCATCGACTTCAACGACCGCGGCCAACTGTTCTGCGAAGCGTGCGTCATCCCGCACTGCTACCACGTCATCCAGGGCGGCCGGTACCAGCGGCAGGCGGACAGCCATTTCAACCCATACACCTACGCCGACATCCAGACGATCGCCGACCACCGCCACTATCTGGGCGCTAACCCGCACGGCGGCAACAATCGCTCCGACGGCGCCGGCGGCGGTCACGCCCATTGCGGCCTGATGGCCTACCTCGGC
>DATJGQ010000742.1:0-3524 GCA_035494815.1 Gemmataceae bacterium | reverse complement strand
GATGACGCTCGTCTGCCGCTTCACCTCGGCGACCGCCTCGGCCACCTGTTCGGGCATCGTGCCGCCGTTGGTGTCACACAGCGCCAGCACGGACGCCCCCGCCTCCTGTGCCGCCAGCAGCGTGCGGATCGCGTACTGCGGGTTGGCCTTGAAGGCGTCGAAGAAATGCTCGGCGTCGTAGACGACCTGCCGCCCGGCCGACCGGATCAGCCGGCAGGAATCCCCGATCATCTTCAGGTTCTCCTCCGGCGTGACGGAGAGCACCTTGGTCGCGTGCCACTCGCTGCTCTTGCCGACGATGGTGACGACCGGCGTTTCGGCCTCGAGCAGGGCCTGCATCCCCGGGTCTTCCTCCGCCCGCACCCCCCGCCGCCGTGTCATCCCGAACGCCGCCACCTTCGCGTGACGCAGCTTCAGGTCGCGCACGTCGCGGAAGAATGCGGCGTCCTTCGGGTTCGACAGGGGGAAACCGCCCTCGATGTAGTCCACCCCCAGCTCGTCCAGCTTCTGCGCGATCAGCAGCTTGTCCTGCAGCGAGAGGTTGAACCCCTCGCCCTGCGTGCCGTCGCGGAGCGTCGTGTCGTAGATTTCGATCCTGCGTGCGCTAGTCATGGGTCGCTTGTCACTCGTCACTTGTTGCCCGGTGCTCGCACGGGCCCTTGGCAGCCCTAGATCCTGCGAGTGACCAATGACAAGTGACGAGTGACACCTCCGTAAACGAAAACGCCCTGCCGCACCGGGCAGGGCTGTGTGGTCGGTTACGCGATCGGACGATCAGCCCTACCCGTGATGTCGGGTGCGAATAATCGCGGCGGCGATGATCGTCGGCAGAGGAAACACGAAGGGCAAATAATAGCGGTCCGTTCCACCACGTCAACGGAAAGACCTCATGGAATTGCCGTCCGCTCCAGATTCCCCAAAGCGGCGTTTAGCGGGCGGGCTTGCCCGCCGTTTGCATTCACCTGCCGGGGACTCGTTACTTCTCGACGACCACGGTCCCCTTCATCCGCCCGAAGTGGTCGTCGTGATAGGGGTAACGGCCGGCGCTGGCGAACTTGTGACGGTAGGTCTTGCCGGTGCGGAGCGGGCCGGATTTGAAGGAGTTATCGTCGGCGGTGATCGTGTGCTCGCGGTCGTCGTTGTTCGTCCACGCGACCGTTTCGCCGACCTTGATCTTGATCTCGGCGGGCTTGTACTTCAGGTCCTCGATGTCCACGGTCCGCTCGTCGGCCGCACGGGCGACGGCCGGCGCCATCACGAGCGTAACTGCCATCGCGACCATCAGTAACGACTTCATCGACCTCTCCGCGCCCGTCAAAGTACTGGACACGCCAGCCGTGGGACCGTTAACTCTGGGTGAACTCCCCATTCCGACCCGTCGCGGCACGTCCACTTCAAGATTATGAATGAGGCGTCGAAATCTTCGCGCTCCGGCGGCCTGTATCCGTACTATCGCTCCGGGCCAGCGGCATTCTACGGGAAAAACATTTATGTCCCTGACGATCCTGACCGGGCCCTCTGCGTTTTCTTGCCGCGGGCATCAGGTCCGTTGCCGGCGAGGGCCGATCATCCAATAACGTGGTTGCCTGGCGGGACATCTCCCGCCCCCGACCTGTTTGTTTCGCAGGAATGTTCATGACGAGCACCGAAACCCCCGCTCAGGGCGAAGTCTCCTCCGACCGCTCTCCTACAGACCCCGCACCCGCACGCCGCCCGCGCGTCTGGCTCCCGGCGCTGTTTGTGGGGCTGTATTGGGCCTACTGCGTCGTTTCCGAGCGGATGGGGATGCCGACCTTCACTCGGTTTATGTCGCAGATGGCGACGTTGCTCGCGGTGACGCTGGGCTTCTTCATCTGGTGGCTGCTGAGTCGCGGTCTGCGCTTCTCGCAGCGGCTGATCGTGCTCGGCGTCGCCATCGCGGGGGCGATCGCGGCCGTGTTGCTCGCCCACCGCTCGCTCGGGCCGATCACAATCATGAAAGGCCTCCCCTGGATGTTGACCGCGTGGGCGCTCTGGCTCGTCGCGGCCCGCTGGCTGTCGTCCCGGACGCGGTTCGCGGGGGCGATCGTAGTGCTCCTCCTGGCGTGGGGCGTGTGGCCGATGCTCCGCATGGAAGGCCTCACCGGCACCGGCGATCCCGCCCTGCACTGGCGATGGAGCACATCGTCCGAGGAGGCGTACCTTGCCCAGCGTGGCGCCGCCCCGCGACGCAACTCGTCCGCCGCGACGCAACCGGACGGCGTGACCGGCACGCTCGTGGCGAGCCCCGGCGACTGGACCGGCTTCCGTGGGCCGAACCGCGACGGCGTCGTCCGCGGCGTCCGGATCGCGACCGACTGGAACACGACGCCGCCCAAGCTCCTCTGGCGGAAGCGCGTGGGGCCGGCGTGGTCGTCGGTCGCGGTCGTCGGGAACCGGGTCTTCACGCAGGAGCAGCGCGGCGAGACCGAGGCCGTCGTCTGTCGCGACGCCGGGACCGGTTCCGAGATCTGGTCGCACGAGGACCCGATCCGTTTTTCGGAAATCCTGAGCGGCCCCGGCCCGCGGGCGACCCCGACGTTCGCGGAGGGACGGCTGTACACGTTCAGCGCCACTGGAACGCTCAACTGCCTGGACGCCGCAACGGGCCAGCGGAAATGGTCCCGAGACGTCGCCGCCGAGGCCGGCGCGAAGACTCCCATGTGGGGTTTCGCCAGCTCACCCCTGGTGACGCACAGACTGGTGATTGTTTTTGCCGGCGGCGAAGGACGGAAGGGCCTGATGGCGTACCTTGCCGACTCCGGCGACCCCGCCTGGAGCGCCGCCGCGGGCCACGACAGCTACAGCTCGCCCCAACTGGCGACGGTCGGTGGCGAGGAGCAGGTCCTGTTCCTCAGTGAGCGCGGCCTGACCGCCGTCGATGCCGCCACGGGTTCGCCGCGTTGGGAATTCGCCAACGCCAACGCCCACGGCGCCCCGCGCTCGCTCCAGCCGCTGGCGGTCGCGCCGGACCAATTCCTCATCTCGCTCGGGATGGAACTCGAGACCGCGGACGTTGAGGTCTCCCGCAACAGCGCCGGCTTCACGGCCTCCCAGCGTTGGGCCTCGCGGCAACTGAAGCCGTCGTTCAACGATTCCGTCCTTTGCAACGGCTGCGTCTACGGCTTCGACGGCCCCGTCTTCTGTTGCATTGACGCCCGGACGGGCGAACGCCGCTGGAAACACGGCCGCTACGGCACCGGCCAGGTGTTGCTGCTGGCCGATCAGCCAATCCTGCTGGTCCTGACCGATACCGGCGAGGTGGTGCTCGTCGCCGCCTCTCCCGACGGACACCAGGAGCTCGGCCGCTTCCAGGCGATTAACGGCAAGACCTGGAACCACCCGGTGATCGCGCACGACCGGCTCTATGTCCGCAACGCGGAAGAAATGGCGTGCTTCGAGCTCACGCCGGCACAGTCGCGGTAGGATCAGCCGCAGTATCGAGATCGGCGCAGATCACAGTTGCATGCAGGAATAGAATGAGCCGAGTACTCCCTCGCCCGGTA
>DATJGQ010000741.1:0-7041 GCA_035494815.1 Gemmataceae bacterium | reverse complement strand
GATTGCAGATTTCAAATTGCAGACCTTGTCGATCAATCTGCAATCTGCAATCTGCAATCTGAATTACCACCGGTACTCAAACCCGGCCGTGATCCCGTGCGCCCAGAAGTCCGTCTCTTTGAACAAGACCGCCGGCCGAATTTGACCCGCGTCGGGCACTGTGACGCCCGGCGGCACGAACCTCGGCACCCGATTGACGTCGATCGTCGTGTCGATCTGGTCGCCGGGGCGGATGACGTTACTCCAGTAGAGGAAGTTGTAGCCGACGAACGTCTTCAAGTGATCGGTCACCTGATAGCCGACGGTCAGGCCGACTTCCGGCACGACCGAGAACACGTCGCGCGACCGCTCGCCGATGTTGGAGTTCAGGGCGAGCAAGCCGCTGTTGAACACCGCGGGCGGAGCGCCCGGGATGAGCCGCGTCTGGTTGCCTTCGATGTCGAGTTCCTGATGCGTCGTTCCCAGGGCGACGGTCGTGCGGAAATCGAGCGTCCAGCGGTCGCGGCGATAGTCGCCGACCAGGCCGAGCTGGCCGCCGTAGAACTGGTTCTTGGTGCCGAAGCTGTCGCGGATGATCACGCGGGTGCCGGCCGGCTCCGTCGAGATCGGCCCGCCGGGGAAGTCCTGGACTGTCAATGGCGTGACTCGCGTAAAGTCCTCGACGATGGTCAGCCGTTCGTCGAGCTGCAGATAACGGAAGCCGACGAGCAGATCGACGCGGTAGTTACAGCCGCAGCAGATGTTGTCGCGGTAATTGGCTTCGGTCCCCCAGAACATGCTGCGATTCTCGGCCCGGACGCCGCCGATCGTACTGCCGGCGCGCGTCACCTGCTCGCTAAATGCGCCGAGGCCCGGGTTCGCCGGCGTGAACGGCCGGAACAGGTTCGGGACCATGTCCGAGTTTACCGCGAAGCGATTGATGATCCGGCCGGTGAAGAACGACCGCGTGTCGATCCCGCACGAGGCGCAGTCGTCAAACCACCACACGGAGCCCAGGCGGCCCCCCTGGCGGAAGGTGGTGTCGAGGCCGTCGCCGCCCAGGAGGACGGTCGAGCCGGGCAGCGCGCCGGGCACGCCGTTGACGCCGTTTGGCGGCGAGGTCGTGACCAGCGGCGGAATGTTCGCGCCTTTGACCCACCAGGCCAGATATTCGGCCGTGACGCTGAACCGGGGCGCCCGCTCGATGACACAGGTGCAGCACGGGTCTTCGCCGACCAGGTAAGTCGGATGCGCACCCGCCGTCGGCGGCGTCGTTGCCACGGGCGTGGGGTCGCTGACGGCCGTGACCAGTTTCCCGGGAGCGGCCGGACGTGCGAACGGAGCGGGCAGCTCTTTGACGGGTTCCCATACCTCGTCGTCCGAAGCTTTGGCTCTCGCGGTCACCCAGCGCACGCCGTCTTGCGGGGGCGTCACGGCGACCGCCGTCTCGGTCTGGGATGCGGGGATGCCGCTCGCAACGCTGTTCACGCTGGCGGTCATCGTTTCTACCCCGCCGCAACTGACCACCGTCACCGGCCGCGGCTGGTCGGTCTGACGGTAGGTCATCGCTGTAGCCGAGACGGTGGTCCGCGCCTCCGGCGCCGCGACGGGCGCGGCCGGAACGGGCACCGGTTCGGCGATCGCGACTGCGGCGATCGGCGTCAGTGCCAGGGTGACGGGTGCCGGCGGTTGCTGGGCCGTCGATGGCCGCTGCGTCGGCTGCGGTTTCGCGGCCCGCCAGTTCGCCTCTTGCGCCTGACCGGTGGCGGTCACCAGACCGAGCGTCACACCCAGACCACTCGCGAGCATGCGGTTCATGGTCGTTGCCCCTCCTGGGCAGGACCCTCGCGCCGATCGTTGCGGTCGCGGTGGCGAGCGAATCGCTCGCCGCGGCGGCAAGAAAGTCAAATCGGGCGAGGCCGAATTCCAGCATCAAATTCGGCCGGCCGGCATCACGGCGCGAATTCGATTCATCCTGGGAACGCTGGGAAATTCCCGGCGGCGGCACAAGACCGCCAGGGCTTGCCCGGCTTGCCAGGGCGCGCGCCCGCGCGACCCGAACAACCGGCGCGGTCGGACCGCGACGTCGGGTAACGCAAGCCGGCTTGACGCTGTGGGAGGGATATGCCATACGGGGCTCATGTGTCGGCCCCGAGCGCTCAGGCGGGAGCACGGCGCAGCGGTGACAGAGACAGAGGCCTAGCGCGTGCAAAGGAGTGCCGTCGCATGATCGGACGTCCCCAGATCCGCAGGCGCGGCGGTCGGGCCGTGTTCGCGGCCGGGTTGGTCTCGTTGGCGTTGGTGGGCCGTGGCATCGCCGGCGACTGGCCGATCCCGAATCCGCCGCCCGAAAACCCGCCGCCGGGTGTCGAGAACCCGCCGCCGCCCACCAACCCGCCGCCGACGAATCCGCCACCCACGAACCCGCCGCCGACTAACCCGCCGCCGGGGACGGAGAACCCGCCTCCGACGACGAATCCTCCGCCGCCGGGCTCGGAGAACCCGCCTCCGCCACCCACGGGCAATCCGCCCCCGCCGCCCACGAACCCGCCACCCGAGAATCCGCCGCCGGTGACTCCGCCGCCGCCGCCGGGCGGTGACAATCCGAACCCGCCGCCGGAGAATCCGCCGCCGCCGACCAACCCGCCGCCGGGCGGAGAGAACCCGCCGCCGGTCAACGAGTCGCCCGAACCGACGACGCTCGCGTTGGGGCTGATTGGAGTTTGCACCGCGGGGGTGACGTCGTGGCGCCGTAGCCGCCGATTGGCCTGACACAACGACCAGAACGAACGAACCCCGCGCAGCTTGCGGTGCGCGGGGTTCGTTCGTCTTTTTGTCGCCACTCTTATTTCCTCTCGTTCCCAAGGTCCGCTTGGGGCAAGCGGTCACTTGTTGGGCCACATCTTCCGCGTAGCTCTGCGTTCCGGTGCTCAGGGCTGGCCCTAACTCCCCGAACTGAGCGTTCGGAACAAAACCGTCGCCGCGCGCATTTTGGCGAACACTTTCGCGGCTTGGACGGACTTCTTTGGTAGGGCGCCGTAATGCTCGGGCCTCCCGAGTCGTGGCGGGAGGGTCAGCCTTTGGGCAATGGATCAGAATCGACCTTCGATCGGCTGATGGAAGAGCACGGCCCCATGCTGCGGGCGCTGTTGCGCCACCTTTGTCGGCAATCACAGGACGTGGACGACGTGTGGCAAGACACGGCAGCACGCGTGTGGCAGAGCTTGCGGAAACGTCCCTGGCTGAATAACCCCCGCGGGTGGCTGGCGAAGATCGCATATCGGGCCTACGTGGACCACGCGACACGCCGGCCGACGAGCGCGGAGCCTGCGGGTTTCGATTGTGTCGACGAATCGGCCTCGTCGCCACATGATACGGCGGCATTGGCGGAGCAGCGCCTTCGGGTCCTGCACGCCCTGGACGCCTTGTCCGGGGACCTGCGCTCGCTGGTCGCCCTTCACTACACGGCGGGATTGAGTCTCCGGGAAACCGCCGCCGCACTCGACCTCGCCGTCGGTACGGTGAAGAGCCGGCTGCATACCGCACTCGCCATCTTGCGAAGGGAACTGGAATGACGTGTGACGAGGTGTTGCCGGCCCTGGAAATGGGCGACGTCGTGCAGGAGCAGGCGGCGCGCCGGCACGTGCGGGAGTGCCCCGCCTGCGCCGCGGCGATAGATCGCTGGCTCGCCTTGAAAGCGTCACTCACAGACGCGCCCGCTCTGACCGACCGGGACCGCGCGGTCTGGCGCGACGCCCGGCGGGACTTGCTCCCTCGGATGCGGCGGCCCCGCTTGTGGGTGGTCGGCGCGGCGGCGGTCGCGGCGGCCGTCCTGGTCGCATTGCTGTGGCCGCGGCCCTTGCCGGGACCGGTTCCCGTGTCCCCCGTCGAGACGTTGGCGTTTTCCGCCGAACGCGCCGAGCGCGAATGGACCGCCTTTGACCGGCAGCTCGACCAAGTCGAGAGCGAGTTGACAACGCTTTCCGACCGCATCGCCCGCGCCGATGCCAAACGCCAAGCCGCCGATCTCATGGATCAGTACCACCGATAACCGCGGGGAAACCCATGTTCCGGAAGCGAATGAGTACCCTGGCCTTTACCGCGTCCTTCTTGGGAATGACGGCCGCAACGCCGGCACAGCAAGCCTCGGAGAACCCGAGTGCCAAGGCCGTTGTGCCCGACGGCATGGCCGCGCTGAGCGACACGCTCACCGGCAGTTATTTCGTCGCGGAGCCGCTCAAACGCCAGTACGACGACCTACTCGGCCGTCTCGACGCCTTGAAGCGCGACATCGACGGGGACCGCGTCGCCGGGGCGAACGCGCTCAAGCAGTTGGCCGATCTCCATGACAGCCTGCGGGACTTGCGGGCGCAACTGGACAAGTCCAAGGTGTTGGTCCCAATCGTCCACGCCCACTCGCTCGTGGAGCCGTTGACTTTTGACATCGGCCCCGAACGGATCGTCGTCATTACCGCCGACCTAGTCCGGGTCGTGGGCACGGACGAGGACAAGCTCCGCTGCACGTTGGAAAAGGTCTTCCTCGGCGGGGATGCCAGGGAAGCGGAGGCAGAACTCACCGCGATCAAGGTCGTCCACCGCCACGGCATTCAGCCCGACATCGTCGGCAAAACCGCGGCGGAATGGGACGCCGAGGAAGCGGAGTTCATGAAATCGCCCGACGGCCAAAAGCTCACGCCTGAAAACCGGTCCAAGCGCAAGACACTTGTAGACTCCATCCGCGCCAGCCGGGACCGCTATCGCGACTACCAGGGCAAGGCTATCGACACGATTCATGTGGAGGGCTTGACCGGGCAGGAGGGCAACAAACAGATGACGCTCGAACTGGCGGCGAAGAACGGTGGCTCGGTCCGCAGTGTCTGGCGGCGACACGCTACGCTCACCGTGTTTGTGCCGAAGTGTCAGCGAATCGCCGTTCGGGGCGCCCTGGCCGGACTCGACGTGGAGGGCGTGCAGGGGTCGCTACTGGTCGCCAAAGACGGTCTTCACGACCGTGACTACAACGCACAATTCCGCATCAAGGGCGTCCGTGGCGACGTAACGGTTTCGGATTTCCCGCTCAACTCGGTCGAAGACGTGACCGGCAGCGTCACCGTCCAAGCGCCGACGGATTTTGCCAATAGCGGTACGCGGCATGGCCCGGACGGACGAGTGATGTATTGGAACCGGGCGTTGCCGTGTCTCATCAAGAACGTCGGCGGCGATCTCCGGGCGCGGTTCGGCCGGGTCGACCTCCGCGTGCAGGACGTGCGCGGTCGGATCGCGGTCGATAACGACGCGGGCGACACTCAGGTCGTCGTCGGGTCGCCTTTGACGGCGGGAGCGCACCGGTTGACCACGGTGTCAGGAACGGTCGATGTCTCCTTCGGGCGCGGGGCCCTCGGCGACGTCCCGGTGATTGCCGCCATGAATCACGGGACGCTGCGGACGAACACTTCGCAAGACCAGTTTCCGACCTTCATGATCGGAGGCGGTTCGTCGCCGGGCTGGCACGGGATCCGTCGAGTCTCGGGCAAAGAGGATAGCCCATTAACGCCCGTGGGTTTTGCCGAAAACTTGAAGCCGGACAACGAGTCGCCCGGCCTCGTAATCCGCACGCTGGCGGGGACCATCGTTTTCACCGTCACGGACAAGTAAGGCACCCGTCGGGGGTAACCGGTCAGGCCGCTGCTGAGAGTGCCGGGATGAGTGAGGGCGGATTGGTGCCCGTCCTGGGCGCTTGAATCGCCTCGGTCACACCTGCCAGAACGCCCCGCCCTTGCTGCCGGCAGGTGGCGACCAAGGTCAGCAACCGCTCGAGGGCATGGGGCAGCGCGGGAGTGCGGCGCCCTCGCAGCGGCGGCGCAATCAGAGCATGTCCTACGGCCCCGGTTACGCCGCCAGGCGACCGGCGCAAGCCCGGAACGCGGCGATCGTCTGAATTACGCGCGACTGCTGTTCGGGCGTGATCTCCGGGAAGATCGGCAGCGCCAGCACCTCGCGGCTCGCCGCTTCACTGATCGGGAAGTCGCCGGCCGCGTGACCCAAGTGTCGTACGCAATCCTGCAGGTGCACCGGCCGTGGATAATACACCTCGCAACCGATCCCGCGGGACTGGAAGTGCTGGACGAGTGCGTCCCGCGAGCCGTCCGTGACTCGAACGACGTACTGGTTAAACGTGTGTTTCCGATCGCGGCGGGCGATCGGCCGGACCACGAAGCCGTCTAACCGCTGCAGCGTAATCAGGTCATCGTAGCGGAGCGCCGCGTCCCGCCGCGCTGTGATCCACCGCTCCACGTGCGGCAGCTTCACCCGCAAGATCGCGGAGTGCAAGGCGTCGATGCGGGCGTTCCAGCCGAGAATACCGTGCACATACTTCGGCTTCATCCCGTGGACGCGGAGCGTCGCCATGCGGTCGGCCCAGTCCGCATCGTCGGTGACAACCATTCCCGCATCGCCATAGGTTCCCAAGGTTTTCGTGGGATAAAAGCTGAAACAGGCGATGGCCCCGAGGCGGCCCGTGCGTTTGCCGTAGTATTCCGAGCCGAACGCCTGGGCGGCGTCTTCGATGATCGCTACGCCGTGTTCGGCACCGATCGCCCACAGTTCCGCCATGTCGGCGCATTGGCCGTAGAGATGGACCGGCATGATCGCTTTGGTCCGCGGCGAGATTGCGCGGGCGACGGCGGCCGGATCGATGTTGAAAGTCGCCGGGTCGATGTCGGCGAAGACCGGCGTCGCGCCGGTCCGCAACACGCAGCCGGCCGTCGCGAAGAAGGTGAATGTGGGGAGGATGACCTCGTCGCCGGGGCCGACGCCGATGGCGTGCAGGGCGAGGGAAATCGCGTCCGTGCCGCTGCCGCAGCCGACCGCGTGGCCGACGCCGCAATAATCGGCGACTTCCCGCTCGAGGGCCGACGTCTCCGGCCCGAGGATCACCTGGCCGGACGCGAGCACCCGCGACAGGGCGGCCTCGATCTCGTCGCGCAGCTCCTGATGCTGCGCGCGCAGATCACACAGCGGGACCGGGTTCGGGTGCTCCGTCTGCATGGGCCGACTCCTTTC
>DATJGQ010000740.1:0-2216 GCA_035494815.1 Gemmataceae bacterium | reverse complement strand
AAAGGTATAACATGGGTCGCGGAAATCATTTCACCGGGAATTCTAACCCGTCTACCAGAATCAAATCCCTGGCCCCCAGCTTGCCGCTCTGGGCCTGTTTGAGTGTCACCGCCACCACGCACTGATCGCCATTCGGCCCGGCGACCAGGTAAAATGTCTGCACGACCTTGACGTCGTCGATCTGCCCTCGGACGGCCAGCCGATAAACGTACCGGCCGTTCGGCTGGTTCGGCAGCTCGCCCTCCTGCAGGACCTCCTCCGGCTCCCAACCCGGGGAGGCGAGCATCGCCTCATGGAAGTCCTTCGAGTCCATGTGCTTGCCCGGCTCGGCCTTCGTCCAGGGCGTCACGGTCGCCTGGGCGACGAAATCGCCGCGGTCCAACAGCCGCATCACCAGATGCGACTCCGTCTGGCTGACCGGCTGCCAATCGCGGGAGGCCGCCAGTTCGAATCGCCCTTTGAGATCGCGGACGATCAACTGCGTCAGCGGCAGCGACACGTCGAATCCCTGCGGCACGGCAACGAGGGCCACGTCCGAGAGTTCCTTCGGCTGCTCGATCGCGGTGCGGACCAGCGAGATGGTCGTCTCGACGGTCGCCGCGGGACTCGCCGGGCCCTGGTCGCGGACGTCCTGCTGCTTCCATTCGAGCGAGATGAGCCGTCTCTTGGCGACGTCGAACCGGCCGGTCGCGATGACGGTCACCTTGGCCTGGGCGCCGAGTTCGATGCCGCTGGCCGTGCCGTCGATTGCGAACGCGGCCATGCCGTCGGCGACCACGGCGAGCTTGCCCTTGAGTTCGTTGGACACGAGCCCCTCGAACTGGCAAAGGCCCTGCGCGGCCGCGTTGCCCAGTGGCCAGCTATCGCCGACTCTTACCTCTTTGCCGGGCAGGAGGCCGGCGACGCAGAGCGTGTCGAAATGTTCGCTGATCGATTCCAGCTCGTCGCGGGTGAGCGGACCTTGGGGACTGTAGCAGAGGAACGTGTCGTTCTGCCGCTGGGAGATGGCAAGCCGCCGCTCGGGCCGCAAGACTCGGGCGGTGGCGGATCCGTCCACGGTGATCGAGGCTTTGGCGTCGTCGTAGTAGCGGGCGGCTTTGCTGACGAGGCCTTCCCGCGACAAGGCGAGGACTCGCTCACCGTAGCGGTGCTCGGCGGTCGCGCCGAGTTTGAGTGTCGCCGGCTTGCCCTCGCGGACGACGACCATCTCGCCCGTCAGTCGCATCGACAGGCCGACCTTAAAGCAGTCGTTGACCCGTGTGTTCTCGGCCAGCGTCACGCTCTGGGCGTGCACGGTCCCGCAGGCTACGAGCGTCAGTACCATCGTTCCGGCGAACCGCGCGACAGCCATGGCGGATTCCCTCCCGTCCGTAAGGCCTTGGGGCGTGCCGCGTTAGCGCGGCGTGATATTCTCGACGGCAACACGCCCTTGTAATATCGGCGGTCCGGGCGGCGCCGTTACAACGAAACGGGCCTGACGGTTCGCCGGCGGCAGAATTTGCTAGCTACAAGCCGGCCGACAGCGTAACCTTGGATACTGCGCGACGGGGCAGCTCGCGGCTCCCGTCCGAAATGTGTCCCGCCTGGACGTTTGCTACCTCGACGACTCGGACTACCCACCGATTAGCAGTTTCCCGACACTCGGCCGGTCTCGTGCACGCGTCGGCCGCGTTGTGCCGTGTTGGTCATAGGTACAGGGGTGGTTTCATGATTCGCAACAGTCTCATCGCCTGCGGCTCGGCACTGTCGATCCTTTGCATGGCCGCGACCGCCGCGGACCCTCGGGTCGAAACCCTACGGGCGGAGATTCGGACGCTCCGTGCGCAAGAGCCGATCGTCCTGAAGGCCGTCCATGCACGGTACGACCTCATCCTCAAGCGGGAGAAGCTCACGGAAGCGGCGCTCCAGCAGCAGCGGCACGCGCTCAGGCAGGAGGAGCAACAGTTGTTGGCCGTGGCCGCGAGCGAGGAACAGCGGGCCGCGGTCCGGACGCGTTACGAACGGCTCCGCAAGTACGTCGGCGGCGAGATCAAGCTCGACGAGGCGGAGATTAAGCAGGTTCACCTGATGCGGGACGCGCACGTCAGGCAGATCAGGGCTGCGTACCAGGCGAAGATCAAGGTGATGGAGGCCGAGATGCACGCCCTGGAAAAGGCAAGTCACGGAAAGAAGAAGTAATCTCCAACTAGGCCGAAGCGCGAGCGAGGGAGGCGTGT
>DATJGQ010000739.1:0-4376 GCA_035494815.1 Gemmataceae bacterium | reverse complement strand
GAGCGCGGCAGCGCTCCCGCGCTCCGCTCGAAGACTCGCGTCGCGGCTAAACGAATCCGGTCACTGACGCAGTTTGCGGTACTTGATCCGGTGCGGCTGGTCCGCCTCCGCGCCGAGCCGCTGCCGCCGCTGCTCCTCGTAAACCTGATAGTTCCCCTCGCACCAGACGACGCTACTGTCGCCTTCGAACGCCAGGATGTGCGTTGCGATGCGGTCCAGGAACCAGCGATCGTGGCTGATGATGACCGCGCAGCCGCCGAAATTCACCAGCGCGTCTTCCAGCGCCCGCAGCGTGTCTACGTCTAAGTCGTTCGTCGGCTCGTCGAGAAGGAGCAGATTGCCGCCGGAGCGTAAAAGCTTCGCGAGGTGGATGCGGTTCCGCTCGCCGCCGGAGCAGTCACCGACGAGCTTCTGCTGATCTGGTCCCTTGAAATTGAACCGGGCGACATAGCCGCGCGACGCCACCTTCCGCTTGCCGAGCATCAGGTAATCGGTCCCGCCGGTGATCTCCTCGAAGATCGTCTTGTCGGCGGCGAGCGCGTCGCGGTTCTGGTCGACGTAGGCAATTTGCACCGTCGGGCCGACCGTCAGCTGTCCCGCGTCCGGCTGTTCCTGGCCGACGATCATGCGGAAGAGGGTCGTCTTGCCGGCGCCGTTCGGACCGATCACGCCGACGATGCCGCCCTTGGGCAGGTCGAAGTTCAGGTCGTCCATGAGCAGGTTGTCGCCGTAGCCCTTGCGGACGCCCTGGGCTCGCACCACCAAGTCGCCGAGATGCGGTCCGGGCGGGATTTGGATGACGAGTTCGTCCTCGCGCTCCTCGTACTCCTGGCCGGCGAGCTTCTCGTAGGCGGCGAGACGGGCTTTGTTCTTAGTCGTCCGCGCCCGCGGCGCCATCTTCGCCCATTCGAGTTCGCGTTCGAGCGCCTTCTTGCGGGCCGACTCCTGCTTCTCCTCCTTCACCAGCCGGGACTGCTTCTGCTCCAGCCAACTGGAGTAGTTGCCCTTGAACGGAAAACCGTGGCCGCGGTCCAGTTCGAGAATCCACTGGGCGACGTTGTCGAGGAAGTAACGGTCGTGCGTGACGCTGACGACGGTCCCCGGGTATTCCTGCAAGTGCCGTTCGAGCCAGGCGACGCTCTCGGCGTCGAGGTGGTTGGTCGGCTCGTCGAGGAGCAGGAGATTAGGCCGCTGCAGCAGCGTCTTGCACAGGGCGACCCGCCGCCGTTCACCGCCGGACAGTTGCGAGACCGGCGCGTCGCCGGGCGGCAACCGCATCGCGTCCATGGCGATTTCGAGATGGCGGTCGAGGTTATACGCATCGGCCGCGTCGATCTGCGATTGGACCTTGTCCATCTGGTCGGTGAGTTTCTCGAACTCGTCCGGCGACGCCTCGGCCATTTTGTTGCCGATGTCTTCCTGCTGTTGGAGAAGGCCGCGGATCGGGGCGACGGCCTCCTCGACGTTGCCGCGGACGTCCTTGTCGGGGGTGAGTTGCGGCTCCTGCGGGACGAAGCCGATGGAGATGCCGTCCTGAGCGCGGCCGCTGCCGACGAAGTCCGTGTCCTGTAGCGCCATGATGCGCAGGAGGGAACTCTTGCCGGCACCGTTGGAGCCGATGACGCCGATCTTGGCGCCCGGATAGAACGCGAGCCAGATGTTCTTGAGAACCTCACGTTTGCCGTAGGTCTTGGTGAGGGCTTCGATGGTAAAGATGTATTGTTCGGCCATGGTGTCTATCAGGGTAGCGTGATGTGCCGGGGAGCGACAAGGTGACAGAGGATATCGTTCCGCCGCGACGCGAGTCTTCGAGCGGAGCGCACCGCTCGAAGACTCGCGTCGCGGCGGAACAATTACTTGGCCGAAGTCAGCGGCTCGATCTTTAAGTCATCAAAGTAAACCGTCCCGATCCCCGTCAGCGCCGCCGTCACCTGCATGACGCCCGTCTGCGGCACGCGGCGGAACAGCGTCACCTTCTGCCAGCCGGGCTTTTTCTCGACGAGCGTCGGGCCGCCGATGCGGGCCCCTAACGGTTCGCCGCCGATACTGTCAAAAAACAGCACACCGTCCGGCGAGGCGAGGATCGGGTTCGGGACCTTCACCCACGCGCTGACACGCACGAGGCTATTGGCCGGCAGCTTGACTGTCGGGCTGATGAGGCCGACGAACGTGGGCTCCAGCGCTTCCGGCGGCGGCGGCGCATTCGCCCCGGTCGCCGGTTTCGGGCGGACCTGCAGCATCAGACAGCGGCGGCCGCCATGGCTCTCGGCATCCGCGACTTTGACCTCGCCGACGACTTCCTCCGGCGTCAGTCGCGCCGCCTGCCAGCCGGCGGGAATCGGCCCGGGCCGCTCGAAGTCGCCGTCCGGGAGGACGTTGCCGCCCGGGGAACTCAGATCGAGTTCGTGCCGAAGCTGCCAATGCTTCGGGAGCGTGAAATAGCTGGTCGCGTACGGACTGGCGGTCGGCGGGGCGTCCGGGCCGAGCGACTTGTTCGCCCGTTCCCAGTGCGCCCGCATCAGGTTCCGCAATGGCCGGAGCGCGCGTTGGGAGTCCTTATAGGCCCCGCGGAAGTCGTCGGCGTTCCACTTCGCCTGCGCGTCCTGCAGTGACTGACGCGCTTTCGCGAGCATTTTCGGCGCCTCCGCGATCGGCGAAAGCTGTGCCAGCTCCGCCTCGACTTTCTCGACCTTCGCGATCTCTTCTTTGGCCAGGTCGTAGGAATACTGCGCGGCAAGCTTGACCATCCGCCGGCTCTGTTCTTGCCAGCGGACGATGATGCCGGTCGGCGACGTGTCGGCCGTGAAGACGATCGCGGCCGTCGTGTCGAATTCGGTCAGCGAGATCCGAGTTCCGCCGGCGACCCGCTCGATCGGTAGCGACTGCACCTCGCCCGGCGACACGACCCACGCCTGCGCCCCGGCCGGGACTTGGGGCACGGTCAGCGTCAGGCGATTCGCCGCCGCCTGTCCCGGGACGAATTGCGCCCCTTTGCCGAGCCACATCGGCATGACCAGCACGCCGCGCTCACACCGCAACACGGCAGCCTTCACGTCGGGCACCGACGTCTCGATCCAGTCGTTGAGGCTCGGCGCCGCAACGGCGCCGAAGAGCAGCGGCTCGAGCATCTGGATTTCTTGATTGAGCAAGGCGAGGCAAAGCAATCGGTCGCGGCCCTGGTGCGTGTCGGCGAGGAAGCGATCCGACCAAAAACCGAGCCCTTTACAGCCGGCGGCGAGCGCGATGTAAGTCAGGAGGCGTATCTGCTCCGCCTGCGGGCCGATCGGCCCGGTGAACCCGCCCGCGGCCGATTCCGGCAGGACGGCCGAGAGGTACCAGTCCGGCAGATGCGTCTGCACCCAAGTCCAGAAAAACGGGCTGCGGGCGAGTGCCTTCCGCTGCACCAGCCAATCGCGATAGCCGGTCAGGCTCAGGCTCGTCATGAGCGGGAAGCGGTGGGCACTCATGAGGTCGATATTGACCGAGTAGCCCCAGCCGCCGTCCCAGACGTCGGCGGCGGTCGGCCGGTGTGGATCGGTGGCGCGAACGGCCTGCACGGTCCGCGTCACGGCATCCACTTGCGTGGCCGTATGGTCGTCGCCGAGGTGCCAGAACAGGACGGCGTCGTCCGCCGGGAACTTGCTGACCGCCAGCGACGTCGCGGCCGGGTCGCCGTTGGCGGCGATCACCGGCACCAGCCAGAGTCCCTCGCGGGCGGCCTCGTTACACAGCGCCGGGTCCGCCTTGTCGATGAAGAGCGCGTTGAAGCCGGCGAGCTTGAGGGCGTGCACCGGCGTGTCGGTATAGTGGACGCCGCGGAAGAAGAACGGCTTTCGGTCGACGCGGAATTGGCCGCGATTAAACTCGACCGGTACCGCGGCGGCCTTCGGGACCGTCGGCGGCACCGGCCGCACGGGCGACGTCGCGCCCGGGTTGACCGCGCCTGGCAACGACGCGGCTGACTTCGACAAGGCGGTCATCTGCCCGGTCGGCCGGGCGTCCTTCTTCGGCTCGATGACCGGGCCGATCTCCAGATCGTCGATCCAGACTTCGGTGACGCCGGCCCCGGTGTATACGTTGAGGATGACGCGGTCGATGTACGCGTCGGCCATGTTGACGTCGCGCTGCAGGCGGGCGCGGAGCATCTGCTGCTCGTCCTTGACCAACCGCAACGGGCCGCGACCGTCGCCGCGCAACTTCAGCGGCTGCCAGTAACCGCCGCCCGCGCTCGACGTTTCGCCCCGGAGCAGCGTCGTCAGCGGCTCGTTGAGGTTGTCCGGGTTGCGTTCCTTCGGCAGCACCAGCCGCGCGAGGAGCTGGACTCCCGGCCGGCTCGACCGCACCCAAACCCCGACGGTAAGATCGTCGTTCACCGG
>DATJGQ010000738.1:0-3274 GCA_035494815.1 Gemmataceae bacterium | reverse complement strand
GCGACGGTGGTGATCGCGTTCCTGTTCAGCCGGCTACAACTGATCCGCACGACCACCGCCACCCGGGCCGCCCTGTTCTCGACGTGCGTGTTTCTCTCCGGCGGCATCATCGGGACGTTTCACCACCTTTACTTTTCAGGCACTCCGGCGGTGGTCATGGGACTGGGCGCGGTGTTCAGCGCGCTGGAGGTCGTGCCGCTGGTGCTGATCGGCTTCGAGGCGTGGGAGAACCTGCGGCTGGTGAAAGTCCGCAAATGGGTCGGCGGCTACCGGTGGGCGATCTGGTTCTTCGTCGCGGTGGCATTCTGGAACATGGTCGGCGCCGGACTGTTCGGCTTTATGATCAACCCGCCGATCGCGCTGTATTACATGCAGGGCTTGAACACGACGCCGGTGCACGGCCACACGGCCCTGTTCGGCGTCTACGGCATGCTCGGACTGGGCCTGATGCTCTTCTGCGTCCGCGGCCTGATGCCCGGCCGCCCGTGGCGGACGGGCCCGATCGCGCTGAGCTTCTGGGCGATCAATATTGGCCTGTTCCTGATGGTCACGCTCAGCCTCCTGCCGGTCGGCCTGATGCAGACGTGGGAGGCGGTGGAGAAGGGGACGTGGTCCGCCCGCAGCGCCGAATTCCTGCAGACGCCGACCATGAACACGCTCCGCTGGCTGCGCGTCATCGGCGACACGATCTTTGCCTTTGGCGTCCTGGCGATGGGCTGGTTTAAGCTCGGCCTGTTGACCGGGCACTCGTTCGCCGCCGAGGCTGCTACCGTCGCGCCTGGTGAACTGACCGAGTCGCCCGAACCGGCGGCGGCGAGCTGATTGCCATCGGTGTCCGAACACGGGCGAGGGTATCCTTCTGTCATGACGCGGTACGCCCTTACGCAAGCCGAACGGCAAACGTATCTCCGGTACGCAGGTTTGGCCCTGCCAAGACACACTTCCTATCCGACCGCGCCGACGTGGACGACCGGCTACGGCCCAGCAGACTTCCGCGCCGACTTGCGACAGTGCGCGGCCGAGGGCCGGCCGCTTTCGTTGTACGTGCACATCCCGTTCTGCGAACGGCTCTGTTACTACTGTGCCTGCACGAAAGAGATCGTTCCGCCGTCCAAACGCCGGGAGCACGACCCCGGCGACGATTTCCTGCTGGGCCTGGAGCGGGAGGCGGACCGCGTCGCGGAGTTGGTCGGGCCGGGTGACGTCCATCAAGTCCATCTCGGCGGCGGCTCTCCGACGTTCCTGACGGCCGGCCAGTTGCAACGACTCTGGACGATCCTCAACCGTCGCTTCGCCGTCGCGGCGGGGGCCGAGGTCGCCGTCGAAATCGACCCGCGGATCACGAGCCTCGAACAGTTGCAAATCCTCCGGGGGCTGGAGTTCAACCGGATCAGCCTCGGCGTCCAGGACTTCGCCCCGAACGTGCAACTCGCCGTCAATCGCGTGCAGCCCTTTGACCTAGTGGCGCGAGCGGTCGAATGGTGCAGGGAGCTCGGCTTCGCGTCCGTCAATTTCGACCTCATCTACGGGCTGCCCCACCAGACGCTCGAGACAATGGCGGAGACGCTCGACCGCGTCATCGAACTCGCGCCCGACCGCATCGCCTTTTACCGGCTGGCGGTCATCCCCGAGATGTTCCGCTGGCAGAACATCTTCAAGTCGAGCGACCTGCCCGCCGGGGAGCTTTCCTTGGACCTGAATCTCCTGGCGATCAACCGCTTCACCGACGCAGGCTACGAGTTCATCGGCCTGGACCACTTCGCCAAGCCGACCGAACACCTCGCCCGGGCTCGGGCCGACGCCACGCTGCACCGCACGTTCCAAGGCATGACCACGGGCAAGAACCTGGACGTCATCGGCCTCGGGCCCTCGGCGATCAGCCAACTCGATGACGCCTTCGCCCAAAACGTCAAGGATAGCGGCAAATGGCGCACGGCCGTCGAGCACGAGTTTGCAACGGAACGCGGCCTACGCCTCTCCGCTGACGACCGACTCCGCCGCGAAATCCTGCAACAACTTTATGGTTACGGAGTCGTTGACAAGCGCGCGATCGAACGCCGCTTCGGCATTCCTTTCGACGACTCGTTCGCCGAAGAACGCCGACGGCTGACCGATCTCACGGGGGAGGCGTTAGTCGCATTCGACGAAACCGCTATCCGACTGACGGAGCCGCTAGGCCGGTTGTTGGTGCGGGTCGTCGCCGCGGTGTTCGACCGCTACCTCCCGCCGGACGCGCACCGCGACGGCCTGTCACTTCACGCGTCATCGCGGGTCGGATAGACGGAACGCTCGGTAAAGCAACGGCGCAGGCGGCGCGGATCGGACCAACGTGGTCCGCAGCGTGCTATTCGCTCACACCGATGGAATTCCGCGTGCTTGAGGACAGTAGCAGGGGGGATTTCATCGAGAAAAGCACATAGCGCAAGCCTAACGCCCTTCAGCACATCCGCCGAACGTCGGCCTGCCGCTTCTTCCCCGATCACGAAGGGCCACCTCGACGGAGCCTTCCGCAAGCGAGGCAAACACTGCTTGATCTGGCGCGATCGGGCGATCGACCTCCTTTTCAGCGGCAAGGAATGGAAACATGAGCAATGGACCCGATCGGGTCCGCGTGGGGGAGAACGTGTCGATGACCCCGCGCGGCAAGAAGGGAATCTGGGTAGCTGAATTCTGGCGCGACAACCGCCACTGTCGTCGATCCCTCAAGACCACCAACAAGAAAGTCGCCAGCCAAAGGGCGCTTCAGCCGGCGGCCGAACTGGCCGACGGCACGTACCGCACGCCACCGCCGACGGTCACTATCCGTCAAGCGGCCGACGATTATTTGGCCTACTTAGAGACGGAGTGCCGGGCGCAGAAGACGCTGGTCAAGTACACCGGCGTCTTCGCCGTCTTCGTCGAGTTCCTGGCCGGACCGGGCGTCACCCGGCTGGCGCAAATCACCGCGGCTCACTTCGACCGATTTCGGGCCGAACGCAAACGGGCCGGCCGACACGTCAAGACCATGTACACCGAGGGCGTAATCGTCAAACAGATGTTCCGCTGGACGAAGACGCGGCGCTTGATTCTCGAAAACCCACTCGCCGACATCAAGCTGAACAAGCCGCGGCTGGAGCCGCGGGGCGGTCCAGCCTTCGCCGACGTCGATCGCATCCTTGCCGCGCTGTCTGAGCCGGACCGGGCGATGGTCGCCGTCCTGGCTTTCACGGGCATGCGGTCCGGGGAGCTGCAGCGTCTTAACCCGGACGACGTCGATCTGAAGGGGAACTGGATC